>CAZOAT010000068.1:0-13573 GCA_964577965.1 uncultured Gemmatimonadaceae bacterium
GTTGAGGAACTCGGGGTTGAAGACACGCTGCATCTCCTCCTTGACGGTCGCCGAGATCCGTTCGAACGAGTCCTTCTCGTCCGCATGCACAAAGCCGAGCCGGCGCCCCTTGGTGATGTCCCGGGCCCCGATGTTCGAGGTCATGATGACGACGGTGTTCTTGAAGTCGATCACGCGGCCGTAGTTGTCGGTAAGGTGGCCTTCATCCAGAACCTGCAGCAGGATGTTGAATACGTCCGGGTGTGCCTTCTCGATCTCGTCGAGCAGCACGACGCTGTACGGCTTGCGACGCACGGCCTTGGTAAGAGTGCCGGAATCCTCGTAGCCGACATAGCCCGGCGGCGCGCCAATGAGCCGCGACACGGAGAACTTCTCCATGTATTCGCTCATGTCCACGCGGATCAATGCCGTCTCATCGGCGAACAGAAAGCGTGCGAGCGAGCGTGCAAGCTCGGTCTTGCCGACACCCGTCGGTCCCGAGAACACGAAGGAGCCTATCGGACGCTTGGGGTCCTTCAGACCAGCCCTGCTGCGGCGGATCGAGCGTGACAGCGCTCTGATCGCCTCGTCCTGGCCGATCACCGACGCATGCAGCTCGTCCTCCATGCGCAGAAGGCGCGTGGTCTCCGCCTCCTGCAGCCGCGTCACGGGAATACCGGTCCAGCGGCTCACGATGAACGCGATCTCCTCCTCACCCAGCACGGGACGGTGCGACTGCTTACGCTTGTCCCATTCCTCCTGCGTACGGCGAATCTCGCCCTGCAGCTCGCGCTCCTTGTCGCGGAGTCCGGCCGCACGCTCGAAGTTCTGGTCGCGGACGGCGGTCTCTTTCTCCGCGTTCACAGTCTCGAGATCGGACTTGAGCGAGGTCACCTCGGGCGAGGGTGCCTGAGCGGCGAGCCTGGCCCGTGCCCCTGCTTCGTCGATCACATCGATCGCCTTGTCGGGCAGGAAGCGGTCGGTGATGTAACGCTCCGACAGCTTCGCCGCGATCGAGAGAGTGTCGTCGGGGATGTCCACCCGATGGTGATCCTCGTACTTGGAACGCAGCCCCTTGAGAATCTGCACCGTTTCGTCCACGGAGGGCGGATCCACGATCACCGTCTGGAAGCGGCGCTCCAGTGCGCCGTCCTTCTCGATGTATTTGCGGTACTCGTTCAGCGTGGACGCGCCGACGCACTGCAGCTCGCCCCGCGCAAGGGCGGGCTTCAGCATGTTGCTGGCGTCGATTGCACCCTCTGCCGCACCCGCTCCCACCAGAGTGTGCAGTTCGTCGATGAAGAGGATGATGTTCTTGTTCTGGGAGATCTCGTTCATTACGGCTTTGAGCCGTTCCTCAAACTGGCCGCGATACTTGGTGCCGGCGATGACTGCCGCCATGTCCAAAGCGAGCACGCGGTGATCCTTGAGCGACTCCGGGCACTCCGCGTTCGCGATCAGTTGAGCGAGTCCCTCGACGATCGCCGTCTTGCCTACGCCCGGCTCGCCGATGAGAACGGGATTGTTCTTCTTGCGCCGGGTCAGCACTTCCATCACGCGCTCTATCTCCTTGGCGCGCCCGATGGTCGGGTCGAGCTCACCCTCGCCGGCGAGCTGCGTCAGATCGCGGCAGAAGTGATCAAGCGCGGGAGTCTTGGACTTCTTCTCGCCCTTGCCGGCAGGCGCGCCTGCTACGGGAGCGCCCGCGGGGGCCGCCTGGCCGCCCTGCGGCATCTCCGTGCCAAGCAGGCGCAGCGTTTCCGCGCGTGCGGCGTCGAGATTTATCCCGGCGTCGGCAAGCACCTGCGCGGCGATCCCCTTCTCCTCACGCAGCAGGCCGAGCAGCAGATGTTCCGTGCCGACGTAGCTGTGGTTGAGATCGCGTGCCTCGGCCATGGCCAGCTCCAGGACCTTCTTGGCGCGGGAGGTATACGGCAGGTCGCTGGCCTGCGGGGCCTTACCCTTCTTGACCGTCTCCTCGATCTTCTGCTGAATCTCCTCGAGATCGACGTTCAGGTTCTGGAGGACGGTCGCAGCCACTCCCTCACCCTCGCGGATGAGCCCGAGCAGTATGTGCTCCGTGCCCACGTATTCGTGGTGGAGTCGCGACGCTTCCTCGCGAGCCATCGCGAGGACCTTCCGCACCCGCTCTGTGAAGTTGTAGCCGTTCATCTCAGTCACTCCAGCAGCAGGACCGTTGCTGTCAGCTGTCAGATTGACGACTACAGCCCGGCCCGCGTTACCCTACCGTTCCGATTCATCCGAGAGCGTTTGACGCACATATCGTGCGCGTGCCAGGTTCGCCTCGTTCTCGGTCAGCACGCGCCCCTCGGCATAGGCCAGGTGCGCCGACTGACTGAAGATCAGGAGCTTGTTGAGGGTATATACACTGAGATTAGGGATCAGTTTCAGGCCGACCGCCAGGCGAACCCCGCTTAGGAGGTTCATTGCCTCATCGAACGAGAGGCTGCGCGCGAACCGCAGCGTACCGTACGCACGCCACAGCTTGTCCTCAATTATATAGCCCGCGTCCCGTAAAAGCACGCGCCGAGATTCCTCCTCACGCTCGATGAGATGTCGCACGACCCGCACCAGGGCATCGAGCAACTCCTCCTCCGATCGCCCAAGCGTGGTCTGGTTGGAGACCTGAAAAAAGTTTCCGACGACCTCACTCCCCTCGCCGTATAGCCCGCGGTACGTGATGCCGATCTGCTGCAGCCCGGCGAGTACCTTCGCAATCTCCTTGGTGAGCACCAGGCCGGGCAGATGAATCAGGACTGAGGCCCGCAGGCCCGTTCCGGTGTTGGTAGGGCACGCGGTTAGGTAGCCAAATTCCCGGTGGTACGCGTACGGCAGGCGCCCCCCCAGCGATTCGTCCACGCGCGACACTTCAGCGAATGCGTCGGCGATAGCAAACCCCGAGCGCAGCGCCTGCAGGCGGAGGTGATCCTCCTCATTGATCATGACCGCCGATTGCTGCGTCAGGTAAACGGCTGCACCGCTGCGAACAGGCTGCTGCGGGTCGAGCCCCGCCAGCTCCCGGCTCACCAGATGTCGCTCATGGAGAAGCAGTCGGTCGGCCGACGCGACCTCATCCACGCGGAGCAGCACGCCGTCGGACGCGCCGGGAAGTCCCGGGATGGCGTCGCGGACTTGCGCCAGGATCCTGAGCCGCTCACCGTCGCGGGCACGCCCCGTGAAAGCGTATCCCTCGATGTTGCGCGCAAAGCGCACGCGGCTCGAGAGCACGATGTCGGCGTTGTCGCCGGAGGCGTCGAGCCACTGGACTCCGCCATTCGGAAGCAGGGAAAGGTCTAGCATAGCTGTGGAGCAATCAGCGATCCGCTAATCGCTCATGTCATTCGACTCCTTTCAGTTGATCGCGCAACGTCGCGGCCAGCTCAAACTGCTCCGCGTCTATCGCCCGCCTCAATCGTTCACGCAGCTCAGCGACTGTACCGGCGCGCTCCATTTCCGAAGCGTTGGGTGGCTCGTACCGGCGTCCCACGTGCCGTGAGTTGCCATGCACCCGGCGCAGCAGCTCCCGCATGCTCTTCTCGAACGCCTCGTAGCAGTGGGCACAACCCAGGCGACCGCTGGAACGGAAATCACGAAGCGTTCCGCCACAGAAGCTGCACTTCCCGGTGTCTTCCATCCCGACGTGCACCTGCTGGTGAACGGCCTGCAAAAACTCGCCGATCTGCGGCTTGGCGGCGGCGAGCGTCGTTTCGACCCCCCGTTCCGCAGCGCATCGCTCGCACAGGTGGAGGTGGCGCACCTCCGCGCCCTCCACCTGGGTGAGCTCGATCACGACGTCGCCTTCCTTGCAGATGTCGCAGACCATCAGGCCACTCCCTCCCGAACGTTCGTCTCGGAGAGCCGCCCGCCCTCCAGCTTGAGCACCCTGTCGGCGCGCGCTGCCAGCGCGCGGTTGTGCGTCACCACGACCATGCCTATCTCGAGGTCGCGCACCACTCCCACGAGCAGGTCGTGAAGGTCCGACGAGTGAGCCTGGTCCAGGTTACCTGATGGCTCGTCCGCAAGGAGAACCGACGGATCCACTGCCAGCGCCCGCGCCACAGCCGTACGCTGCTGCTCACCCCCTGAGAGCTGTCCTGGCCGGTGCTGCATCCGTCCGCCGAGACCGACTCTCGCAAGCAGCTCCTCGGCGCGGCTGCGCGCCTTTGCTGCCGGGATCCCCGCGATCCGCAGCGGCATCATCACGTTCTCGAGAGCGGTGAACTCGCGCAGCAGGTGATGAAACTGAAACACAAAGCCCACGGCGCGGTTCCGCAGCATCGCCAGCTCCTCGTCAGACCTGGCGTGCACCGGTTCCCCAGCGATCACTACGTAGCCGCGATTCGGCGGCTCGAGTGTGCCGAGCACGTGCAGCAGCGTGCTCTTCCCCGCACCGCTGGCTCCGACGATCGCCACCATCTCCCCGCGCGCTACCGTGAGATCCACTCCTGTGAGGACTGGAATGATCCCCCCATCGCCGCCGCGGAAAGTCTTGTGCAGGTCGTGCGCTTCGAGGACACTCATCATTCGTGGCGGATCGCTTCAACCGGGTACAGGCGCGCCGCCTGCCTCGCCGGGTACACCGTGGCGACCGCTGCAATGAGCAGGCTGGCAAGCACTATCCACACCACATCGCTGATCTCGGTCATGACCGGCAGGTGGTCGATGAAGTAGATCTGCGGGTCCAGCTCGATGATCCTGTACTTATCGAGAGCCACTGCGGCCCCGAGCCCGAGCCCGAGCCCGAGAGCCGTGCCGACGCCGCCGATCACCACTCCCTGAGCGAAGAAGATCCGTCGGATCGACCGCGCGGACATTCCCATCGCTTTCAGGATCCCGATCTCGCGCGTCTTGTCAGTCACCACCATCGTCAGGGTGCTCACGATGTTGAACGCGGCTACGATCACGATGAGCAGGAGGATCACGCCCATGCCGAGCTTCTCCAGCTTCAACGCCTGAAACAGCGAGCGGTTCTGCTCCTGCCAGTCCACGGTGCGGTAAGGGAAGCCCAGCGTCGCGCTCAGCTCCCGACCGACGTCCGCCGCTACCCACCTGTCGGTCGTGCGAACCTCGATTCCGGTCACACCGTCGCCAAGCCCGGCGAACTCGCGCGCCGCGTCAACGTCTATGAACACGTACTTGTCGTCGTACTCGTACATGCCCGTCTCGACGATGCCCGTCACCTCGAACTGGTAAACCCGCGGCACGAAGGCGCCGGTCGATGCACTCACCCGCGCATCCGCCAGCGACACGAGCTGAATGCGTTCTCCCGGCCAGGCGTTGAAGCGCGCCGCGAGAAGCTTGCCGAGAACGGCTCCGCGGCGCTCCCCATCGGAACTGGCAAAACGGAAATCGCCGGAAGTTGCGTGCTGGCGTACGGTGGTGACGTCCTCGACGCCGCGCTGTTCCGGGGCGATGCCCACGACCATCACGCCGCCCACGTATTCATGGCCGGCGCTCATTCCCGCTTCAGTCATGACGAAAGGCGCGGCCGCCACCACACCCGGCTGCTCCTTCACCTTCGCGAGGACGGACTGCCAGTCGTTGATCTTGAGGTCCGGACCGTAGCTCAGCACGCGCACGTCGGGGCTGCCCACCAGAATCTTCTCGCGCAGATCGTGCTGCAGGCCGTTCATCACCCCGATGATAACGATCAGTGCACTTACTCCTACCACCACCCCGCCGATCGCGATCATGCTGATGAATGAAAGCAGGCGCGATCCACGGCGGCTGCGCAGATACCGCCAGGCGATGGACAGCTCGAGCCGTGACATATCCTCAAGATACCCGGCCATCGTGCCGCTGTTCTATAGCAGATGCCCGATTCCATTATAGTTGTCGAACTATGAGCTCCACCGCTGGATCCTCCGGCGTGGCTCCGGGCGCCGCCCCCGGTGGATTGACTGACTGGTCTCTCGACTCTCTCTACCGACTGCTGGTGGAGAGCGTGGTCGATTACGCCATCTTCGTACTCGATCCCGACGGGCGCGTGCGAACGTGGAACGCAGGAGCGGAGCGGCTGAAAGGGTACACTGCTGACGAGATCATCGGGCAATCCTTCTCCCGATTCTACACGGCGGCGGATGCCGGGGCAGGCGAACCTCAACGGGCGCTAGCGACTGCAGCCCGTGAGGGCCGGTACGCGAGCGAGGGCTGGCGTATCCGAAAGGACGGGACGCCTTTCTGGGCGCTGGTGGTCATCACCGCGCTGCACAGCGAAGATGGCGCTCTCGTGGGCTATGCCAAGGTCACCCGCGACCTGACGCAACAGAAGGCAGCCGAGAGGGCTGGGCAACTCCTGGCCGCGGAACAGGCCGCGCACACGGAATCCGCCCGCTCCGAGCAGTTCGTCCGGTCGGTTCTTGAAAGCATAACGGATCCGTTCATGGTATACGACAAGGACTGGAGGGTCCGCTACTTCAATCCCGCTGCCCGCGAGGCATTACAGGCGACCGCAGGGCTGCCTTCAGGCTCGCTGATCGGGCAGCGGATCTGGGACGCTTACCCTCAGTGGGTGGGCACGCCGATGCACGAGCAGACGCTTCAGGCGGCTGAGCGGGGTGTTCCCGTGCAATTCTCCGGCGAGGTCGATCAGACAGGCAGCTGGCTGGAGATCCACTGCTTTCCGCTGCCGGACGGCGGACTGTCGGTAACCTGGAAGGACATCACGAGCCGCAAGCGGGCCGACGAAACCCTGCGGTACGTCGCCGAAGCCACGGATATGCTCGCCTCGTCACTGGACTATGAGAGCACTCTCGCGGCACTGGCGGGCCTCCTCGTGCCGCACCTCGCTGACTGGTGCGGCGTGGACGTCATCGGAGAGGACGGCTCCCTGCGCCGCGTGGCCGTCGAGCACGTCGATCCGGACAAGGGGCAGGCGGCGAAAGAACTGTTCGAGCGCTATCCGATCGATCCGCAGTCTCCCTGGGGGCCGTACACCGCGTTGAGCACCGGTGAGGCAGAACTGCATCCCGAGATCACCGATGAGATGCTCGCGGCTGCCGCCAGAGATGACGAGCACCTGAGGTTGATGCGGGGGCTGGGCCTGGGCTCGCTGCTGATAGTCCCGCTAAGGGTGCGCGAGGAGATCCTGGGGACAATCACCCTGGCATCAGCAGAGTCGGGGCGTCGATACGGACAGGCAGAGCTGACATTGGCGACGGAACTGGCCGATCGGGCTGCCCTCGCTGTGGAGAACGCCCGGCTGTACCGGTCCGCTGTCGAGGCGCAGCAGCTGGCAGAGGCTGCGAATCGAGCGAAGAGCGAATTTCTCGCGGTGATGAGTCACGAGCTGCGGACCCCGCTGAACGCAATCGCGGGTTACGTGCAGCTCCTCGAGATGGGTCTCCGCGGCCCGCTCACAGACGACCAGCGGCGCGACCTGCAGCGCGTGCAGCGCAGTCAGCGGCACCTGCTGTCGCTCATCAACGACATCCTGAACTATGCCCGGCTTGAAGCCGGGCACGTGGACTACGACCTCAGGTCCGTATCGGTGACGGGAATGCTCCGGGAGCTGGAGCCGCTGGTGTCGCCGCTCATCGAGGGAAAGGGACTGCACTACTCGGTCGGCACCATTCCCGGAGGACTGGCCGTCCGGGCCGATCCAGACAAGGTTCAGCAGATTCTGCTCAACCTGGTCTCCAACGCCGTGAAGTTCACGGACCCCGGGGGCAGTCTCACGGTTGAAGTCACTGCGGGTAGCGGTCACGCTCAGCTCACGCTGCGTGACACCGGATGCGGGATCCCTGACGACAAGCTGGAAGTCATCTTCACGCCTTTCCTGCAGCTCGACCGCAGTCTGTCCACGGTGTCTGAAGGGACCGGGCTGGGGTTGGCGATAAGCCGGGATCTCGCGCGTGGGATGGGTGGCGATCTGCGGGCCGCCAGCAAGGTCGGCGAAGGATCCCATTTTACGCTTGCACTTCCACTGGCGACTGGCGGCGACTAGCGCAGAGGGGCTGCAGGCCTGCTGGTGCACTGATTATTCGCTGTTGCTGTCCCCCTTCGGCCCGTAGTACCCCGAGGCAGCGTCTGTCTGTGGGGGGTTCGCGTCCATCACGCTCGCGCTGACAGGCCGCATTGTGGGAAACAGTATCACGTCACGGATGTTCTGGGTGCCGGTGAGATACATGAACAGCCGGTCCACGCCGATCCCCACTCCACCCATCGGCGGCATCCCGTATTCCATCGCGCGCAGATAGTCCTCGTCCAGGTCGGGCGCCTCCTCGTCGCCTGCGGCGCGGCGTTCCGCCTGAACTTCGAACCGGCGCCGCTGGTCGTCTGGATCGTTCAGCTCGCTGAACGCGTTTGCCAGCTCCTTTCCACCAGCGAACAACTCGAACCGTTCGGTCAGCGCCGGGTTGCCGCGCTTCGGCTTAGCCAGTGGTGAGAGCGCCAGCGGATAGTCGAGAACGAACGTGGGCTCCTCGAGCTCCGACTCCACCAGCGCCTGAAAGAGCTCGTCGAGGAGCGCAGGCCCCCGAAGCTCCGCGACACGCGCCACTCCGGCGCGGGATGCGACATTTCGCAGCACCTGTTCCGATGCCTCCATGACGTCCACCCCGGCAGCACGGTTGAGCGAGGGAACCCACTCGATTTGCGTGAAGGGCGGAGCGATAGTCGGTGGTTCAACCTCCAGTCCAGGCGTTTCTGCGACGGCCCGGGCCGCGACAAGGAGCAGCGACTCGACGCGATCAAGCATCACCTTGTAATCCGCGAACGCCTCGTAGAACTCGAGCATGGTGAACTCGGGGTTGTGACTGCGATCGATCCCCTCATTCCGGAAGTCGCGGCCGATTTCGTAGACCCGCTCGAATCCTCCCACGACCAGCCGTTTCAGGTACAGCTCGTCCGCGATTCTCAGGTACAGCGGCATGTCCAGCGCGTTGTGATGCGTGATGAAAGGCCGCGCGAAGGCTCCGCCGTACATCGGTTGCAGGACAGGCGTCTCGACTTCGAGATAACCCTCGCGCTCCAGGTATGACCGCGTCGCGCTCACCATCCGCGAGCGTGCGGTGAACAGTGTGCGCACCTCCGGATTAACGGCCAGGTCGGCGTACCGCTGGCGGTAGCGCTGCTCGACGTCGGTGAACCCCGAGTACCGGACGGTTTCGCCGTCCACCACCTCTTCCTTCCCGAAGGGCAGCGGCCTGAGCGACTTGGCAAGCACGCTGAACCGTTCGACACGGATCGTCACCTCACCCGTCTTCGTGCGAAACAACGGCCCCTCGACGCCGAGCAGGTCACCGAGATCGAGGAGATCGAGCAGGGCGAACCGTTCGTCACCCAGCGCGTCCCGCCGGAAGTAGAGCTGGATCCGCCCGCTGCTGTCGGCAACGTGAGCGAAAGCCGTTTTTCCGTGCGCCCGCCAGGAGACGATGCGTCCCGCGACGCTTACTGGCGGTCCCTCTTCGATTCCCTCCAGCAGCGCGCGCTTCGCATCTGCTGCATGGTGCGTGCGGTCGTACGAGTAGGCGAAGGGTTCAATACCCCTCTCGCGCAGTGCCGCAAGCTTCTCACGCCTCGCTGCTATTACATAATCGAGCTCGCTGGTCAAGCGGCCCTGCCGTGCTCCGCACCGAACTTCTTCAGGAACGCCTCCAGAAACGGGTCGAGATAGCCATCCATGACTTTGTGAACGTCCGGAAATTTCAGCTCGGTGCGATGGTCATTCACCATCGTGTACGGCTGAAACACGTAGCTTCTGATCTGGCTTCCAAAGGTTACGTCCTGTTTCGTCGCCTCGATTGCAGCCTTTTTCTCCTCCTGCTTTTCGATCTCCAGCTGATACAGCTTGTTCTTCAGCATCTTGAGCGCCGTCTGCCGGTTCTTGTGCTGTGAGCGCTCCGCCTGTGACGAGACCACCATTCCACTCGGAATGTGGGTCAGGCGCACCGCCGAACTGGTCTTGTTCACGTGCTGCCCGCCCGCGCCGGAAGCGCGAAACACGTCCATGCGCACATCCTCCTCGCGGATCTCGATGTTGATCTCCTCGTTTACCACGGGGTACACGAAGACCGATGCAAAGCTGGTGTGTCTGCGCGCGTTGGCATCGAACGGTGATATCCGAACGAGCCGGTGCACGCCGCTTTCGGGACGCAGGAAACCGTAGGCATACTCACCGCGAATCTCGAGGACGCACCCCTTGATCCCGGCCTCCTCGCCTACGCTCTCATCCAGCAGCGCAACCTCGTAGCCGTTTCGCTCCGCCCACCGCGTGTACATCCGCTTGAGCATCTCGGCCCAGTCCTGCGCCTCAGTTCCGCCAGCGCCCGCCGAGATCTCCAGCTGCGCATGCCGGAAGTCGTCGGCGCCGCGGAGCAGCGATCGCAGCTCGAACGCATCGACCTCGGCGGTGATCTGTTCAACTTCGCTGTCAAAGTCGCGCGACAGCTCGTCATCGGGCGATTCGGTGAGCATCTGGTCCAGCTCGACCGCGCTCTCCAACCGCGCGCGCAGCCGGTCGTATGGCTCCACCCACGCGCGCAGCAACTTGAGCTCGCCAACGATCTGTCGGGCGGCTTCCTGATCATCCCAGAAACCGGGCGCAGACATCCTGCCTTCGGCAGAGCTCAGCGCGTGACGCTTGCCCTCGATGTCAAAGGTACCTCCGCAGCTCGTCGAGGCGCGCAAGGTGCCGCGCGAGGGCGCGTGATCTGTCTGTGTCGGCCATTTGACGGCAGCGGTTGGCGATTAGCGGTTAGCGGTTAGGAACGGCGGAAGATAACCACGCGCGGCGCATAGCTGGCGTCGTGCAAGCCGGAGCCGCACTAGAACAGTCGCTTGCCGCCTCCCAGGACCTCGTTGAGCGCATCCTGAAAATAAGTGGTGGACTGCGCCAGTTCGGGGCCCACCTGCGTCACGTAATCGTCGTAGCTCTTCTTGATCTCGTCGCGGAACAGCTCCGTCAGCGTGCCATCCCGCACTCCCTCTGCATGCTTCTCGGGATAATAGGTGACGATGTCGGAGACCAGCGCCCGCGACAAACGCTGCGCGCGCTCGTGCGGGTCGCGTCGCAGATAGGGGTTGATGTGCGCGCCCGGGGCCGGTGGAGTCTGGATCTGCCGCCCTGCTGCCGGTGGTGTCGGCATGGCGATGCCTCGGGACTGGGGTACTGGTGTCGCCGCTGAGCGGAACGGTTGCTCCAGTGGCATCGCACCCGACGGGGTCCACGACGCGCCGGCCTGCGGTGGTGCCGGAGGTATCGGCCGTGGCGGCGTAGCCGGCGCAGCAGATCTCGGCTGCGACGGAGTCGCCTGGGCAGCGTGTGTCGGCTGCGGCGGGGTCGCCGGAGCAGCATATGTCGGCGGCGGCGGGGTGGCTGCAGACGGGGCCGGTGGGGTCGACATCTGGGGGAACAGCGGACCAGGCATCTGACCAAGGCCGTGACTCGCTTCCCCGGGCGGCCGCGAGGCCGGTGGCACTTCGTGCGCACTGCCGAACGGCGAGGCGGTGTGCGGCCAGTCACCCCAGTCGGCCTGCGTGGCGGTACCGGGCGGACTGTCCCAGCCCACCACGGGTGTCGGAGCCGCACCTGGCGGAGTGAGGGGGATCTGTGGCAGCTGCTGCTCTGGAGCAGGCGGTGGCGACCATCCGCCTGCGGGAGTGGTGGATTGCCCCCAGCTGGGCGCCGGCGAAGCCGAGCCGGTGCCCCCGACCGCGACGGTTTCCTCAGCCGAGGGTTCCGGAACGTTGATCACGCCGCTGCATACCGAGCAGCGGGCACGGACTCCCCCGCCTGGAACCTTCGCCGGATCCACGCGGAATACTGACGTGCACTGGGGACAGGTGACGTTCATCGATTGCGTCCTCTTGTGCCGATCGGCGGATGATATGCGATCCTCCGCTCCTGTGAAGCCTTGGACGGTTCATCGCTTCGGCGGTCGACCGCGTATACGGACCCGGGGAGGGACTTCGCGTAAGTCTTCATCTCGTTTGCCAGCTCGCTGACCTGCAGTGCGTTCACGAAGGTTCGGCGGAGATTCGTGATCACGCCGATCGAGAGTGTCATCAGCGGCACCCTGTGAAGATGGCCGCGTCGATCCTTGCCGAAAAAGTAGCCCGCGCGCCGGTCCTGCTCGGAGTACTGAAGCGCGATCAGCAGATCGAACACCTCGACGATCTCGCCGCACACGCGCCCGATGTCTCCCGGCGTGATGATGAATATGAAGTCATCGCCGCCAATATGCCCGACGAATCCCGATTCTCCCGACATTCCCTTGACGCAATCGTGGAGGATCGAGGCCAGGATCCGGATCACCCGATCGCCTTCCCGGTAGCTGTACCTGTCGTTGTACTCCTTGAAAAAGTCCAGATCGGCGTAGCAGACGGCGAAACTCTCCCCTGCCGCAATCCTCCGGTCGATCTCTCCCTCGATCGTCGCTGTCCCCGGCAGCCGCGTGGACGGGTGCACTCCCGTGTCTCTGTCCGACCGTTGAAGCGTGAGATCGAGCCGGCGCTTCGTCTCAACGTCCGACGTGGATTCGCGCAGGATCTCGTCGGCCAGACTATCGCACGCTGCGCTGAATGCCTCATCTGAGTCGCCGCACAGCACTACGGCAGGCACGACACCGGTGTAGGAGTCGGCTTTCAGCCTGCGGCAGAGCTCAACAGCGCCGGCGCCCTCCCGCCGGCCATCGAGCAGGACCACTCTTGGCCGACCGCGAAGCGCGATGGCCATCAGCTCGTCGCCATTAGAAAGGCGCGTCACCGCAAGCTGACGCGCCACGCACCAGGAGGCTACTGCCTCGGGGAGCGTCGCCTCGTCCGGGACGTACAGGATCGCGCCTGCGGCAGGCATCGGTTAAAACACGAAGCGGAGGGAGAAGTAGGTCGGCGGCTCGCCGGCGTCAGCCGACAGGCCGTCGAACGCGCGGGCGATGTCGAACGACAGGCGGCCAGCGACGACGCCGAACCCGAGGGCAGGTCCGCTCGCATCACCACCGCCGCTGATGTAACCTGCACGGAGGTTCACCCGGTCCTGATACAGGATCGTGGCACCCATGCGCAGGTCTATGTCGTGCCGGTACGACGGAGCCGGCAGCGAACCGTCCGGAGGCGGAACTGTCGGATCGCTTGCACGACGCTCGAACACGCGGTCGAGCGCGGCGACAGCGATTCGCAACCTCACATCGCTGACGTACTCCTCGAGGGCGGTCACGTAGTACGACACTCCGAGCTCCGCCTGGCGGGCACGCCTGTCAGCCTGCTGGTTTCTGTACGCAGCGCCAAGCAGAAAGGGCCCGGAGCCGCCGAAACGGTACTGCACGCCGGCGTCCACTGCGCGGATCGTCTCCGCGCGTGGAGGCAGCTCACCGCACTGTCCCGTGCAGTCAACACGCAGCTGGCTGAACTTGTAGTTCGCTCCCGCGCTGAAGCTGCGCCCCGGAGCGATGGCGTACGTCGCGGCGTAGATCACGTTTCGGACGAGTATGAGCCCGACAGGCGGCTGGTTCGGATCCTCGGTCACCTGCTGCGTGCCCAGATCGAGGATGTTCACCGAGGCGGCAAACACCCCACGGACCCGCGTTGGAAGGACGAACGAGATGGCGTCTCCGGTTCCAGCCACGGTCTGGGA
>CAZOAT010000069.1:0-13426 GCA_964577965.1 uncultured Gemmatimonadaceae bacterium
AGGTCGATGATCCAGTCAGCGGTCTTGATCACGTCGAGATTGTGCTCGATGACGAGCACCGTGTTCCCGCGCTCGACCAGACGGTGCAGCACATCGAGCAGGAGCCGGATGTCCTCGAAGTGGAGCCCTGTAGTCGGCTCGTCCAGGATGTAGAGCGTGCGGCCGGTGTCGCGCTTGGAGAGCTCGGTGGCGAGCTTCACGCGCTGTGCCTCGCCGCCTGAGAGCGTCGTCGCGCTCTGGCCGAGGTGGATGTAGCCGAGCCCGACGTCGTACAGCGTCTGCAGCTTCTGCCGGATGCGCGGCTGGTTCTCGAACGCGTCGAGGGCGTCCTCCACAGTGAGGTCGAGAACATCCGCAATGCTGCGACCGCGAAAGCGCACCTCCAGAGTCTCGCGATTGTACCGCTTACCCTTGCATACGTCGCACGGCACGTACACGTCGGGCAGGAAGTGCATCTCGATCTTCACGAGACCGTCGCCCTGGCATGCTTCGCAACGGCCGCCTTTCACGTTGAACGAGAAGCGGCCGGGTCCGTAGCCGCGGATCTTCGCCTCGGGCAGCTCGGCGAACAGCTCGCGCACCGGAGTGAACAGTCCAGTGTACGTGGCTGGGTTGGAGCGGGGCGTGCGGCCGATGGGACTCTGGTCGATGTCGATGACCTTGTCGATGTGCTCGAGCCCGGTGATGCGCTTGTGGGCGCCGGGGATCACGCGCGCCCGGTAGAAATGGCGCGCGAGTGCATTGTGCAGGATTTCCTCGACCAAAGTGGATTTGCCCGAGCCCGACACGCCTGTGACCGCGACGAACAGCCCCAGCGGTATCGCGACATCGACGGCGCGCAGATTGTGCTCGGACGCGCCCTCTATGTGCAGCATGCGGCGCTCATCGGCCTTCTTGCGCTCCCGTGGGTAGGGGATGACCGCATCTCCCCGCAGGTACTGCCCGGTCATCGACGCAGGAGCGGCGAGAATGTCCTCCAGGCTTCCTTGCGCGATCACTTCGCCGCCGTGCTTCCCTGCCCCCGGCCCGAGATCGATCACGTGGTCGGCCTCACGGATCGTTTCCTCGTCGTGCTCGACGACGATCACAGTGTTGCCGAGATCGCGGAGCTGTTTCAGTGTCGCGAGCAGCCGCGCGTTGTCCCTCTGGTGCAGGCCGATCGACGGCTCGTCGAGGATATAGAGCACTCCGACCAGCCGAGATCCTATCTGCGTTGCCAGCCTGATCCGCTGCGCCTCGCCGCCTGACAGCGATTCGGCCGACCTGCCGAGCGTGAGGTAGTCGAGTCCGACGTCCACGAGAAAGCCAAGCCGCTCTCGTACTTCCTTGAGAATCGGTCCGGCGATGTCCGGATCCAGGCCTGGCGTTCCGGGCGCGCGCAGCGGCAGCGACTCGAAGAACGAGAGCGCCTCCGTCACCGGGAGCTCCACGAGCTCGCCGACGTTCCGGCCGCCGACAGTCACCGCCAGCGACTCGGGCTTCAGACGCCTTCCCTGACAGACGTTGCACGGCAGTGTGAGCATGAACTCGTCGAGCGCGAGCCGGAAGGTGTCGGCATCGCTCTCGTCGTAACGGCGCTGGATCTGGTTGACTATCCCCTCCCACTTCATCCCGCGCACAGAGGTGCCGTGCAGCAGTTGATCGCGCACTTCGGGGGAAAGGGTGCCCCATGGCGCGTTCAGGTCGAAGCCGAGGTGCTTCGCCAGCGGCGGCAGGATAGTCCTGCGCAGATAGGAGTCGGGCTCCCCCCACGGAAGGACGACACCTTCGAGTATGCTGATGCTGTCGTCACCGAGGATGAGCTGCTCGCTCACCTGCCTGCGCGTACCGAGACCGCCGCAGGCGGGACACGCTCCGAACGGTGAGTTGAAGGAGAACTGCCGCGGCTCGAGCTCGGGAAGCGAGATGCCGCAGAACGGGCAGCCGTATCGCTCGGAGAAGAGGTTGGGAGTCGGATCGCCTTCCCGCCTGACTTCAACCAATCCTTCGGCGATCTTGAGCGCGGTTTCGAGCGAATCGGACAGCCTGGCGCGGTCCTCCAGCCGTACGACCAGCCGATCGACGACTATGGAGATCGTGTGATTTACCCGACGGTTGAGCGCGGGCGGGCTCGCTACCTCGATCAGGTCTCCGTCCACGTACGCGCGGACGAAGCCCTGTTTACGGGCGGCATCGAACAGATCCCTGAACTCGCCCTTCCGCTCGCGCACGAGCGGCGCGAGCACTTCTATCCGCGTGCCTTCCTCCCATTGCAGAATGAGGTCGGCAATCTGCCCCGCGCTCTGCGGCTGTACCGGCCGGCCGCAGTTGGTGCAGTGGGGCGTACCGGCACGGGCGTACAGCAGGCGGAGGTAGTCGTACACCTCGGTCACAGTGCCGACGGTCGACCTCGGGTTGTGCGCCGCGGACTTCTGCTCGATGGAGATGGCTGGGGAGAGCCCTTCGATCGAGTCCACGTCGGGCTTTTCCATCAGCCCGAGGAACTGCCGGGCGTACGCCGACAGCGACTCGACGTACCGGCGCTGGCCTTCGGCGTAGATCGTGTCGAACGCCAGCGAGGACTTGCCGGAGCCTGAGAGCCCGGTGATCACGGTGAGCCTGTCCCGCGGAATCGTGACGTCGATGTTGCGCAGGTTGTGTTCGCGCGCTCCCCGAACGATCAGTGCTTCTTCCGGCATAACCAGGGAAATTAGCTGCACACCACGATTTACGTACTGCTCGCCGTGCGTCCGGCGCGTAAATTCTGCGGGACCAAACGCCGAACACCTGAATGGCCCACACTGATGCGGTCGTAGTAATGACTACAGTTGCGAGCGAAGGTGAGGCTGTGAGTCTCATTCGCGCCCTGCTCGACCAGCGCCTCATTGCCTGCGGCACGCTGCTTCAGGGCGCACGCTCTTTCTACAGGTGGGAAGGCAGGGTCGCCGATGAGCAGGAGATCGTCCTGCTGCTGAAGACGCGCTCGGCCGCCGTGGCGCGCCTGGAGAAGGCATTCGAGGAACTGCATCCGTACAAGCTGCCGGAGTTGCTCGTGCTTCCAGTGACGGCCGGGCTCGCCAGGTATCTCGATTGGATCAACGACGAGACGAGCCTGGGGTTGAGCAGCTGAAGAATCCTCCACCGGTCGTCAGGACTCAAAGCCAGCTTCGCGGCTGGCGGTTAGCGGCGGGGCTCACGGTTCTGGCGCTGTGGGCAGGGGGGCTCGTCGTGCTCGCGCGGAGGGAGCTTCTCAAGCCGATGTCGGCACGGCTCGTCGAGGCGGCGCTGCAGGTGCAGCCATCGTCGCACTATTACGTGATCGAGCGCGATGGGCGTACGATAGGTGGCGCCACAGCTGAAGTGGATACCACCGCCTACGGCGTGATCTTCCGCCAGCACGTGTTCGGGCAGTTGCTCGAAGGCGACTCCAGCTCCATCGTCATTCGCGCCCGCTCCAGCTACAGGCCCGCGCTGGCATTTGGCGGGTTCAGGATTGCGCTCCAGCGCGAAGGCGATTCAGTCGTGATGGTCGGGCAGCGAACGGAGGATTCGCTGCTGGTCGTTACCACCGACGTCGGAGGCACAGCCGGTCCCCGCCGTCGTTTCAACGCGGCTGATCCCCTGTTCCTTCCGCCGGCTGCGGCAGTGCCGTTAGTCCTCCTCAATCGTCCCCGCCGCGGGCTGCGGGCTGACGTACATGTCTACGATCCGCTGCGCCAGCGCTCGCGCACTATCCCACTGACTGTCGCGCGCGAATCGGTTTTCGTAGTGGTGGACAGCGCTGCGTTCGACACTACAGCGAGGCGGTGGGTACCGGCACGGAGCGACACCGTGCGCGCGTGGCTGATCACCAGCGACAGTACCAGTATTCGCGCCTGGGTGGACCGCGCAGGGCGGATCGTCGTCGTCAGCGACGGGCTTGGGACGCGCGCCGAGCGAAGTGCATACGAGATCGCGTACGAAAACTGGCGCCTTGCGCGGGGAGAGCAGTCGGAGCCATAGCGTTGCGCTGCACTCCTCCGAAGCGTCTTACCCTGCAGTCAGCGCCGCGGGCAAAACGCAACCGGTAACTCGAGTCCCATGATCCAGCTGCACCAGCTGACCAAGCGCTACGGTGATTTCACCGCCGTGGACGCGCTCACCCTGCAAGTGCAGAAGGGCGAACTGTTCGGATTCCTGGGCCCGAATGGCGCCGGAAAAACGACGACCCTGCGCATGATCGCGGGAATACTCGTGCCCAGCAGCGGGCACGTGAGCATCGCCGGGGTGGACCTCGCCGCGGATCCGATCGCCGCCAAGGCGCAGCTCGGGTTCATTCCCGACAGGCCCTTCATCTACGAGAAGCTGACCGGTGCGGAGTTTCTCCGGTTTGTAGCCGGTCTGTACGGCCAGTCAGGCGACGACGTCGAGCGCCGCGGCCGCGAGCTGCTTGCCCTGTTCGACCTGGAGGAGTGGCGGGACGAGCTGGTGGAGAGCTACAGCCACGGGATGCGCCAGAAGCTGATCATTTCCAGCGCCTTCGTGCACCGTCCCGAGGTGATTGTGGTGGACGAGCCGATGGTGGGACTCGATCCGAAAGCCGCGCGAATACTCAAGGACCTCTTCCGCGAGTACGTCCGGCGTGGCCACACCATAATGATGTCGACGCACACACTCGAGGTCGCGGAGTCGCTGTGCGACAGGATCGGGATAATGCAGAACGGCAAACTCCGGGCGCTCGGGACGATGTCCGAGTTGCGAGCCGGCGCAGCAGAAGGTGGCGAGGCCCTCGAGTCGATATTCCTGCGCCTCACCGGCGAGGCCGTCGCCCGCGAGCTGGTGGACGTCCTCGACGCGTGAGCACGGACACCAACGTGGCGCTGGCGGTGGAAGTGATAACCGGCGCTGACATTCCCGTCTACAGAGCCCCGCCAAGCGGGCACGCGACCGTATTGCAGCTGCTCGTCCCGAAGTGGATCGCGTTCCGCGGGCGCGGCAAGCTGGAGGGACGTGGCCTTCGCCTGATGCTGTTCGCGTTCATCGGCGCGGTGTTCTGGGCATTCGCGTTCGGCGTGGTTTTCCGCCTGTTGCAGTATTTCCGCGGCATCCCGGAGATCGGCCAGCTGCTGGCCGGAAAGCTCCTGGGGATGGTGCTGCTCAGCTTCTTCGGACTGCTGCTGCTGTCGAACGTGATCACAGCGCTGTCCACGTTCTTCCTCGCCCGCGATCTGGATCTGCTGGTCGCAGCTCCCGTGGACTGGCTTCGGATGTACGGAGCCAAACTTCTGGAAACCGTCGTCAACTCGAGCTGGATGGTGGTGCTTCTGGCCATCCCGCTGTTCGCCGCATACGGCGTCGCGTACGATGGCGGTCCGCTGTTCGCCCTCGTAGTGCTGGCGGCATTCATTCCGTTCCTCGTGATCCCGGCGGTGATCGGCTCGGCTCTGACGCTCGTTCTCGTCAACGTGTTCCCGGCCCGCCGGACTCGGGACATACTCGGCGTGATCACGGTTTTCGCCGCCGCCGGGCTCGCACTCCTGCTGCGCCTGCTGAGACCCGAGCAACTCGCGCGGCCCGAAGGGTTCCGGTCTCTCGTTGATTTCATAACGCTGCTGCGGGCACCGACGTCGCCGTACCTGCCGAACGAGTGGGCGCAGTCGGCGGTCATGAGCTGGCTGGTCTGGGAGCCGGATCCGCTTGCGTACTACCTGCTGTGGTCAACGGCTGCAGCGTTCGTCGTGATCGGCGCTGCAATACATCGCGCGATGTACGCCAAGGGCTTCACCAAGTCACAGGAGAGCACGGCCCGCACAGCCAGGGCAGGCTCCCTGGCGCGCTGGACCACCGCTGCCCTTCGTCCGATCGGCGTGCTGCGGCGTGAGCTGGTGATGAAGGAGATCCGCGTCTTCTTCCGCGATACCACACAGTGGTCGCAGTTGATTCTGCTCGCGGTGCTGGTGGTCGTGTACGTGTTCAACATCAAGTTCCTGCCGCTCCGCGGCGAAGGCGTGACGTTCTTCCTGGTGAACGTGATACCGTTTCTGAATCTGGCGATCGCCGGGTTCGTGCTGGCCTCGATTGCCGCGCGGTTCATCTTTCCCGCGGTCAGCCTGGAGGGCCGCACGCTCTGGCTGCTGCGGTCGTCCCCGGTTCGCATGCGCGACGTGCTCTGGTCCAAGTTCTGGATCGGTACGATCCCGCTCCTGGTGCTGGCACTCGGCATCGTGTTCGTGACCGACGTGCTGCTTCAGGTCACTCCGTTCATGATGCTGGTATCCATCCTGACCGTGGCGATGATGACGTTCGCCATCTCCGGTCTCGCGCTCGGGCTGGGAACGCTGTTCCCCGAGTTCCAGACGGAGAACGCCGCGCAGATCCCCACGTCGTTCGGGGGCGTGCTGTTCATGATGTTGGCCATCGCACTGATCGGAGCGGTCATCATGCTGGAGGCCCGCCCGGTGTATATCTATCTGAGCGCCCGCAGCTTCGGCACCGAGACCAGCATGGCCGAAATGCTTATCGGTTTCGCTGGGGCGGGTGCGGTGTGCCTGGTCGCCACCTTCCTGCCACTGTGGCTCGCCGTCCGCAGGCTCAGTCGCGGAGAGAGCTGACCGGGTCCACTCCGATCACAGCGGACGGCCGCAGCTGGAGCAGAACACGGCATCAGGCTCAGGACGGGCTCCGCAGGTGCTACAGCCCGGCACGGATGGGTCCCTCAGTGCTGCGCGGCGAACCGCTGGGGGCGCTGCCTTGATCAGCGGGTACAGCACATAAGCCAGCGCCACGAGCGCGAGGGCAATGCCCGCAATCATGGCCGTCATTCGCCGTTCCCCTCGCCCGGAGCTTCCGTGAGTTGTGCTACGCGGTTGGGCCACATCACAAGCAGTCCGCCGAGTACGGCAACCGCGCCGCCAAACCACACGAGCCACACGAGCGGGTTGAAGCTTACGCGCAGCATGATCGTGTCTTCACCCGTCATGCCGGCGAAAACCGCCTGTACGTCCTGCAGGACCGTCCTCACCAGCCCAGCCTCCGTGGAAGGCTCGTCGGTCGGCGCACCGCGGCTGTCCACGTGCTGTCGCCGCTCGGTCGTCAGCAGGCCTGCGTAAGACCCATCGTGGTACACCGACATGGTCGCAACCGTGACGCGCCTGTTCAGGATGAGGTATCGGGAGACACCCTCGCTTACGAACTGCCACTCACCCCCGAATGCGTCCGCCAGTTCCGCCGTCTCTCCCGTCTGCAGGGTGAAGTCGCGATCCATCCGGAACAGCTGCGCGGTGAGCCCCACCAGGAGGCCAACCACCCCGAATACCGCCACGCCCACGCCGTACCGTCGGCGCCTGGAACCGACCGCCCCCAACCCTGGGGATACCTCGACATCACCCAGTCGGTCGATGACGAGAACGCCGGAGATCACAATGGCGGCCGCGAATGCACCAACAATCCATGGGCCGGCGGGAGATTGCGCCAGTGAACGGACACCGGTGATTACACCGCTTCCCGGGCTGAGCGTGGCGAAGATGGCAAGCAGGAACGCCGACATCGCAAGAACGATGTTCCACCTCCGCACGGCTCCACGTTTCTCCTGCGCGGTGGTCGACACCAGAAATGCCGTGATCACGATCCAGGGAAGCAGCGCTCCGCTCTCGACAGGCTGCCAGACCCAGCGGCCGCGCCAGGCGGGGTCGACGTACGCCCAATGCATTCCGACGAGAATGCCGACAGTCGTGAAGAGCCAGGCGACAAGACCCCATCGGCGGCTCTGGGCGAGCAGCTCCGGCGTAATCCGCCGAACAACCAGTGCTCCCGCCGCCAACGCGAAGGGGACTGTCGTCGCGACGTAGCCCAGATACAGAAGAGGCAGATAGACGACCATTTCGACGCTCTGGAGCTGCGGGCTCATTCCGCGCCCTTCGGGCGGCAACCAGTTCAGCAGCGCGAAGGGGTTTTCCGCGAGCAGGAGCGACGCGAGCATCGGAAGCATCACGGCCGCAAGTGCCGCCGTTACGAACGGCATCAGCGTGCGGTCGCCGTTTCGATTGGCGTACAGCACGAGCACGGCACAGCCGGCCAGAAGGAGAGTCCAGAGAAGCAGCGAGCCACCCCTCCCTGCCCAGAACGCACTGGTCGTGTAAATCGCCGGCAGGTTCGCGCTTGTATGCGAGGCGACGTAGGCCATGGAGAAGTCACGCGCGAACAGTGCTGCCCACAATCCACCCGCTCCCACGGCCAGCAGCACAAGCACTGCGTGGATGGCCCGCTCTCCACTCGCGACGAGCTCAGCCCTGGCCCTGGTGCCTCCGATGATCGACACAATGACGGCCCAGGCGGTCATCAGCAGGGCGATCCAGAGTGACATCTCGCCAACAACGGTCATGTCTCTGTCTGGCAGCGGGGGCACACGGTTCTTCCGCGTGCCGGGATGGCCGCGGTGTCGTGCGATGCGATGCCCGTCACTTCGTATGTCGAAGCATCGCCGTCGCCGCCAGACTACCGCCAGCGTCCCACACCAGATCCGGTATGCTGAAGCGCTGCTTGGTGCGCGCGTCGTACACTTCGCGCCCGACAGCTGCAACTCCTGCTGCGGCCAGGCCGATGCGCATCGCATCACCGCGATCGGCGCCAGCGGCCTGTGCCGCCGAGTACGCGAAGCTCTGCACGACCGCCGTCATGAAGAAGTGCTTCAGCTTGTCGGGACCGAACCAGCCGTCGTTCACGAACGGCAGGCGGACAGCCAGTGTGAGCGTCAGCAGCGCGATCCATTGTCTCCTGGCGGCGGTGCTCATCCAGCCCTCCTTTTCTTCCTGCGTTCAGGGAAATGCTCGTCGAGGAAGTTGATCAGCGCGCGCTCCTCGGGCGACTGCTCCGCCGCCGCGGGCTGCGTGCGCGGGCGCCTCACCCGTATCGTCTCGCGGGCCTGGACGTAGCGTTGCAGCACCTCCGGATGGACGTACGAGGAGCGGCAGATCGCGGGCGTGTTGCCCAGCTCCGCAGCTACGAGGCGCACAGCAGTGAGCACATTGTTCCTGGCTTCCCGATCGCTGGCCGGAGTCCCCAGCTCTGCGAGCACTGTGGCGGCCCGCAGTGTCCCTCCCCAAGTGCGCAGGTCCTTGGCTGTGTACGGGAAGCCGGCGGCCGCTTCCAGGTATTCGTTCACGTCGCGGGATGTCAGATCGCGCCACCCCTCCTCCGTCTGGTAGCGGAAGAGACGTGCACCCGGCGTGCGAAGCATCTGCCGGGTCAACCGCGCGAGATCCGGGCTCACGACGACGTGCCGCTGCTGCCTGCTGAGCTTGCCGCGGTATGCGAAAACGACTATTCCGCGCCCAACCTTCATGTGCGACTTGCGCAGAGTCGTGATCCCGAACGTGCGGTTCTCCCGTGCATACCGGTCCGTCCCGACACGGAAGAACCCCTCGCCAATAAGTCTGACGACGAGCGCTGCGACCTTGGCTCTGGCGTATCCGCGACGTCTCGAATCCTTTTCCAGCCGGGCGCGCAGCCGGGGAAGATCCCGCGCGAGCTGCCGGACGCGATAATGTTTGCGCAGCTCCCGCCGCACCACTGCGCTGGGATGATACCGATACTGCCTGCGGCCGCGAACGTCGTACCCCCAAGCCTGGATCGCAGCGCGCGGATTGGCGGCGATGTGCACCTCGCGCCAGGCAGGCGGAATCCCAAGCTTCGCGATTCGCTCACGCACCCGAGCGGTGACGGAACGTCCGTCGTCGCGCACGTAGCGGAAGCCACTGTTCTTCGTGCCCTTCCGGATGATCCATCTCGCCATCAGTGCGCCTGGCCGAAGGTGCTCATCTGAGACAAACTGCGGTTCGCGCGAGAGTGCCGGGCAAATTCCAAACCGACGCCATAAATTTGACGACCGTCGTTCCTCTCTCCGATCCACGGACAATGACCTACCAGCATATCACGATCGATACGCGCGACAGGATCGCAACGCTCACGATCTCCCGCCCCGACAAGCTGAACGCGCTGAACGACGCCACGATAGCTGAGCTGGCCGCGGCGTTCGATGACGTCCGGCTGAGCGAGGATGTCGGCGGGATCATCATAACCGGCGCCGGACGGGCGTTCGTTGCGGGAGCAGACATCGCCGAGCTGGCCTCTCAGAATCCGGTCATGGCGAAAGCCAGGGCTCGCGGCGGACAGGAGACGTTCCGTCGCATCGAGACATCTCCCAAGCCCGTGGTCGCGGCAGTCAACGGCTTTGCGCTGGGTGGGGGGTGTGAGCTCGCGATGGCATGCCACATACGCGTCGCATCCGAGAACGCCAGGTTCGGTCAGCCCGAGGTGAAGCTCGGTCTGACGCCCGGCTATGGCGGTACGCAGCGGCTCGCTCGGCTCGTCGGAAAGGGGCGCGCCCTCGAGCTGCTGTTGACCGGGGACATGATAGACGCTGCCGAGGCGTTCAGAATCGGCCTCGTGAACCGCGTCGTACCACAGCACGAGCTGATGGAGGCCGCCCGTACCGTGCTGGCACGCATTCTCGAGAATGGACCGCTGGCTGTCGCGCTCTGTCTCGAAGCAGTGGACCGCGGACTCGGCATGGCGCTCGACGACGGCATGATCCTCGAGGCGAACCACTTCGGGATGCTTGCGGCGACTGAGGACATGGTCGAAGGCACCAGCGCATTTCTCGATAAGCGGAAGCCCGATTTCAGAGGTCGCTGACGCCGTTCGCGTCCAGCGACTCGCAGTAACCGACTTCAGGAATCTGGAGCGGGTCGTACTGGAGGTGCCCGCCACCGGGTTGGCGGTGATCGGTGAGAACGGCCAGGGGAAGACGAACCTTCTCGAGGCGCTCTACTACCTCCAGCTGCTGCGATCGTTTCGCGGGACGCGCGACGCGGACGTCGCGCGTTTCGGCGCTCCAGGCTTTCACATCACCGCTGCCATAAGCGGATCCCCTCACGACGTTCCCGAGATGAGCATCGGCTTCGACAGGCAGGCCCGCCGGAAGAAGGTGCTGGTAAACCGTGCGCAGCCGGCGAGGCTGAGCGAGGCGTACGGCACGGTGCCCACGGTGATGTGCTCACCCGACGACCGCGCCATCATCTCGGGCGCACCATCGCTGCGGCGCCACTACCTCGACGTCATGCTGGCGGCGGTCTCCCAGCGGTACCTGTTCGCTCTGCAGCAATACCGAGCCGCTCTGGTTCAGCGGAATGCTGCGCTTAGGGAGCTCTCACGGCGGCGGGGTGACGAGTCCGCTCTCGCTGTATGGGAGCCCGCGCTCGCGGCGCACGGGTCGGTGATCACCGTTGAGCGGGTTGGATGGACCGGCCGGTTTCATGGCGAATTCGCCCGGATATGCGCTGCTATAGGGGAATCGGACCCGGTGGAGCTCGCCTACGCCACCCGCAGCGATCCCGGCGACGCACGGCGGTCGATCGCGGACCGGCTGGAGGAAACGCGCACCTCTGACATCCGGCGCGGCGCGACCCAGACTGGTCCGCACAGGGACGAATTGCGGCTGAACCTTGCCGGACGTGAGATGCGCGATTTTGCCTCCGCCGGCCAGCAGAGAACGGCGGCGCTGGCGCTGAGAATGCTCGAAGCGCTCACGATGCTGGGCGCGCAGGGGAAGTATCCCGTTCTTCTGCTGGACGATCCATTTGCCGAACTGGACAGGCCGCGCGCAGGACGTATCCTCGGCCTGCTGCGCGAAGTCGACCCGGGACAGACCTTCCTGTGCGTGCCGCGTGAGGATGACATCCCCGCTGAGCTCTCCCGACTGGAGAGAAGCACGATCGCCGCGGGGCACCTCGCGCCGGCGGCTTAACGCACGACGCGGCCGCCTCGAGAAAGTCGAGGCTTGAGTGACGGCGCCAGGGAGCACAAGTCTTACGCGCCGCCGCCCCGGAGTGCTTCGTTAGAAGTGTGAAGCAGAAGCGTGAACGGGCTCAACCCTCGCCAGTTGCAGAGGCATTGGCAGCTTACCTCAGGAAATCGGGACTGAGAGAGCGAGTCGAGCAGGGTGAGGTCGTGGGCCAATGGCCAGCGCTCGTGGGGCCGAAGATCGCGGCGGTAACTGAGCCGCTGCACGTGACTGCGGACGGCGTGCTTTTCGTGGCCGTGAAGACGAGCGCGTGGATGTCCGAGCTGTCTCTGCTCGAGCCCGAACTGCTGCGCGCCGTGAACGGCCGCGGGCGGACCAGGCCGGTGTCGAAAATACGTTTCCGGCTCATGCGATAAGCGCTTCCACCACAAGCGCTTAGGCCCTCCAAAAAACGTTGCGAAAGGGCCCCTTCACTACTATATTTGTGAATTGCTCCTGGCGCGCCGTTTTCGGCAAATTTTTGGGCGCCTTCAGGGGCTCGCAACACCCCTCCCTGTCTCCCCTTTTCGATCTCCAGAATGCCACAGACGGCAACGGCAGAAGTCGCGGCCCAGCGCTACGATGCTGGACAGATCCAGGTTCTCAAGGGTCTGGATGCGGTCCGCAAGCGACCGGGCATGTACATCGGGTCAACAAGCGGCCGTGGACTGCACCATCTCGTGTACGAGGTGGTCGACAACTCGATCGATGAGGCGCTCGCCGGCTACGCGAAACAGATCGAGGTGACGATCCACCCGGACGATTCGATCACGGTGGAGGATGACGGGCGGGGCATTCCGATCGACGACCATCCGACTGAGAAGATCCCCGGCGTCGAGCTCGCGATGACGGTACTGCACGCCGGCGGCAAGTTCGACAAATCGAGTTACAAGGTTTCGGGCGGTCTGCACGGCGTGGGCGTGTCGGTTGTCAACGCACTGTCGGAGCAGCTCCGCGTGTGGGTGAAGCGCGGTGGAAAGGAGCATTACATGGACTTCGTCAGAGGAGTGACGAAGACCAGGCTGAGCGCGATTGGAAAGGCTGGCGGGGAGACCGGCACCAAAGTCTGGTTCAAGCCCGACCCGGAGATCTTCACCGAGCTGCGGTTCGACCACCCGACCATCGCCGGCAGGCTCCGAGAGCTGTCGTTCCTCAACAAAGGCCTCACCATCACTCTCCGGGACGAGCGCGAGGGTGAGGAGGCTGAGCAGGTCTTCCACGCCAGGAACGGGCTGCGGGAGATGGTTCAGCATCTGAACGTCAACCGCAAGCCACTGCACCCCGAAGTCGTATATATCGAGACCGAGCGCGATGGAATGGGAATCGAGCTCGCGCTCCAGTACAACGACGGGTACAACGAGAACGTGTTCTCCTTCGTCAACAACATCAACACGCACGAAGGCGGCACTCACCTCACGGGGTTCAAGGCGGCGCTCACCCGCACGATCAACGCGCACGCTGCGAAGGGCAACTTCCTGAAGAAAGCCGACTTCACGCTGTCCGGCGACGACGTTCGCGAGGGGCTGACGGCAGTGCTGTCGGTCAAGATTCACGAGCCGCAGTTCGAGGGTCAAACCAAGACCAAGCTCGGCAACTCAGAGGCGGAAGGCGCGGTGAAGACCGTCGTCA
>CAZOAT010000070.1:0-13346 GCA_964577965.1 uncultured Gemmatimonadaceae bacterium
TCGTGGAGAAGAAGGAAGACAGGCCGGCACCGGCAGGAGCAGGCGCCGGTGGTGGCATGGGCGGGATGTACTAAACCGCACTGCGGATTGCGGACTGCGAGGACAGCGGCCGCAGTCCGCAGCCGGTCGAGCCACTTCACGTGAACAGGCCTTCGGCGTCACGCCGGGGCCCTGTTCTACAGGCGCGGGCGCAGCCGCAGACATTTCGTCCGGCTGGCTCCACAGCCTTATTTTACATTCGCCAATCAGGAGAGAAGTCATGAAGAGACTGCAGCGGGTGGCAATGACCTGGGTTGCTTGCGCAGGGGCAGTTTCCCTGGGCGTGGCATGCGCGCCGGCTGCGTCGATCACGCCGGCCGCGCCGGCGGCAACGGCCCTCGCTGGATTCCCGCCGCTCATTCCGGTCAACCACTTCTTCGACAATCCGGAGATCACCGGCGCGCGCATTTCTCCCGACGGGGCGTGGCTCTCCTACCTGAAACCGTACCGCGGCAAGCTCAATATCCACGTCCGCCGGATCGGCGACACGACTGAGCGGGTGATGACGGCCGACACGATCCGGCCGGTGCTCAACTACTTCTGGGCGGCAGACGGTTCTCAGATCCTGTACGCCCAGGACAAGGGGGGTAATGAGAACTATCACGTGTATTCGGTGCCGCTTACTGGCGCGGGCATCCCCGAAGCGCGCAACCTCACGCCGTTTGACGACGTCCGCGCCCAGATCGTGGCCGTCCCCGTCGATCTTCCGGAGCGCATCCTGATCGCAATGAACCGGCGCGACCCCGCCTTGTTCGACGCGTTCTGGCTCGATATCCGTACCGGCGAGCTAACACTCGTCAGTGAAAATCCAGGTCGACACGCCGGATATCTGCTGGACAAGCAGCACCGTCTGCGAGTCGCGCTGGCCACGAACGCCGCCGGGGGCACCGAGATTCACACCCGTGCTTCGGACACCGCTCCCTGGCGAACGATCGCCAGTTATCCGGCGAGCGAGCAGGTCATTCCTCTGCGGGTGCATCCGGACGGACGGAGGATGTACGCGTCCAGCAATCACGGTGACACGGACCTGGCCCGGCTGGTCTTCATCGACATGGAGACGGGTGCGGAAACCCGGATCGAGACCGATCCGGAGAACCAGGTCGATTTCAGCGGTGCCTACTTCAGCGACCTGACGGATGAACTGATCGCGACCTGGTACAACGCAGATACGGTTCGCATCTATCCGAAGAACGAACGGTTCGCGCGGGATCTGGAGCGCATTCGGGCCCTGCACGAAGGGCAGCCGAACATCACGTCGAGTACACGGGATGAGAACGTGTTCACGATTGCGTTCGACTCGCCCGTCGATCCTGGTGTCACCTACCTGTACGACCGCACAACAGGCCGTGGCGAGTTCCTTTTCCGACCGCGTCCCTGGCTCAACGCGGATCACCTCGCCTTCATGACGCCGGTGTCATTCCCCGCGCGCGACGGCCTGACGCTTCACGGCTACCTCTCCACTCCGCGCGGCGCCACCGCCCGGAACCTGCCGATGGTGCTGCTGGTCCACGGCGGTCCCTGGGCGCGCGACTCCTGGGGCTATCAGCCCGAGGTACAGCTCCTGACCAACCGGGGCTATGCGGTACTTCAGGTGAACTACCGCGGCTCCACCGGCTTCGGCAAGCACTTCTTCAACGCGGCGGTCGGAGAGTGGGCGGAAAAGATGCACACCGACCTGATCGACGGTGTGGAGTGGGCCGTGCGGGAGGGCACTGCCGACCCGGCGCGGATCGGCGTGTACGGCGGGTCCTATGGCGGCTACGCCACGCTCATAAGTCTCACAAGAACCGCGGAGACATTCGCCTGCGGCGTCAGCTATGTCGGTCCGTCTTCGCTGGTGACGCTGATCGAGTCGTTCCCGGCCTACTGGCGCCCGTTCCTGGAGGGAACCTGGTACCGGCATGTCGGGGACCCGAGCATCCCGGAGCAGCGCGAGGACCTGCTGGCACGGTCGCCGATCACGATGGTCGACCGCATAGTTGACCCGCTGTTGATCGTGCAGGGCGCAAACGACCCCCGCGTTACCAAACTGGAGTCGGATCAGCTCGCCATCGCGTTGCGCGATCGGGGTGTGCCGGTGCGATACATGCTCGCGGAGAACGAGGGTCACGGCTTCATCAATCCGGACAACCGCATCGCACTGTACCACGCCATGCAGCTGTTTTTCGCCGATTGCCTTGGCGGCCGCGCGCAACAGGGGATCGAGGCGCCGATTCAGCGGCGCATCGATCAGATGATGGTGGATGTGGATACGCTGCGGCTGGCCCCCGTGGCTGCAGCGGGTGGCGCGGCGGTCGCCGCCGTCGCGATCAGTTTCAGCGGCACGCTGATGCCGGCGACACTGACCTACTCGCAGAAGATCGAACTCCCTGGAGGCACGATGGAAGCCAGCACCACGCAGTCGATCAGCTCCACGACTATCGACGGCACGCCTGCGTGGCTGGTGGTGGAGAGCGCTCAGTCACCGATGGGGGCGGCCAGTGACAGCGTGTACCTCGATCGCGCGACACTGCTGCCGCTGCGGCGTGTTGCACGCCAGGGTCCGGCGACGATCGAGCTCACGTTTGCGCCCGGCAGCGTTCGGGGTGCCATCCAGGCCGGCCCGCAGCAGCTGCCGATCGATGCCCGCGTACAGGGCAGTGCGCTGGTCACCGGAGCTCCGCTCAACGCGGCGCTGGGCACGCTGACGCTCACCGAGGCATACGCGGCCACCCTGGAAACCTTCGACGTCCTGGCGGCCCGGGTAGTCCCGCAGACGATCCGCGTTACCGGATCGGAAACCGTGACAGTGCCAGCGGGGAGTTTCGAAAGCTGGAAACTCGACCTCACGCCGAACGACGGATCGCAACAGCCGTCAGTCATCTGGATAGAGAAGGCCGCTCCCCACCGCGTGGTCAGGTCGATCACCCGGCTGCCGGCGCAGGCCGGTGGCGGAACGGTGACGGCGGAGCTCACCAGCCCGTGAGCGTAGGAGTGCGATGAGCTCCAAGCCACAGTGAATCCGACGTCTGAAATGGTCGCTCCTTCGCTTACGGGACTGCGTTTACACATCGCATGCGCGCGGGCCCTCTGGTTCGATGCTTGGCCTTTGCGCCGCGTGAACAGCGGGGGCGATGCGCATCGTCTCCCGGGAATCGACACGCTGGCCGATGTGCTGACGTAGCACAAGCAAGTGTACGAGGAAACCAGCGATGACTCCTGCCTGAACTCGTGCTGCGAACCGCTGCCGTCGCACTGCTCGGAGCGTGCGACGACTCGCCATTGTCATCCGGCTATCGGTTCTCACGCTCGCGTTAGTTACCTTCAGTCGCCACGGTCGCGTCCGGGACAGCGTTTCCCGTTCCGTCAGTCGCGTGGATGCTCAGCTGGTCGTCCTGCGGTTGAGTCGTTGCAGGAAACCACGAGCGCGGTTCCCGGGATCAGGCATGCCAGGGCAGGGTGCGCTGCGCCGCTGAGAGAAACCCGTATACCCCGAAGCGAAGTGTTGAGTGATGCGGCTGCCGGCTGAGGCTGAGCCTCTAGTACGAGCGCCCGCGAGAGAGAATACATACAGTGATGAAGACCTTCCTGACTGCGGTGCGGCTCCTGGCCGTGCTGTTGCTTGCTGAAAGCCTTGTTGCCGCTTCGGGCCACGCGCAGGTCGCGCATGGCCAGCGGTACAACCGGCTCGCGATCCGGAACGCCACGATCGTGGACGGCAACGGCACGCCAGCGCGTGGACCCGCGGACATCGTCGTGCAGGGGAACACGATCGCCGAGATCGTGTGGCTGGATCCGGTCGCGCTCAGGTCGCAGAGCGCCAGGCGCCCCCAGGCGGACGTCGAGATAGACGCAACCGGCAAGTACGTCCTTCCAGGCCTCATCAATGCGCACGGGCACGTGCAGGACGAGCGCGGCGGCAGGGCGCAGCCGGTGGATTACCAGCTGAAGCTGTGGCTGGCGAGTGGGATCACCACGGTGCGCGAGGTTGGGGCGGACAGCACGCACAACGTGCTGGCGTTGCGGGACAGGAGTCGCGCAGGAACGGTGGCATCGCCCCGCATCTACGTCTACGCGCGCTTTCATCATCCACCGCGGCCGACAACTCCGGCAGCAGCACGCGAGCGCGTCCGCGCTCTCAAGCGCTCGGGGGTGGACGGAATCAAGATCACTGGACTCGATCGCGACATCCTCGCGGCTATGCTGGACGAGGCGAAGAGGCAGGATCTGCGCGTCGCCCATCATGCCGGCGTCGAGGAGACCAACGCCTGGGACGATATCCGGTTCGGCGCCACGAGCATAGAACACTGGTACGGAGTACCCGATGCGGCGATCGCCGCCGGCGTGCAGAACTTCCCGGCGGGCTACAACTACAACGACGAGGTTGACCGCTTCCGCTACGCTGGCCGGCTGTGGCGAGAGGCGGATCCCAAACGGCTGAAGTCTGTGCTCGACTCCATGGCCTCAGCTGGTGTCGCCTGGGTGCCGACGCTCGATATCTACGAGGCGAGTCGCGACCTGCAGCGCGCGCAGACGCAGCCCTGGTTCCGCGACTACCTGCACCCCACGCTCGAGGAGTACTTCCGCCCCGATCCGGGGAACCACGGATCGTATTTCTTCGGGTGGACTTCGACCGACGAGACGTTCTGGAAGGAGAACTACCGGCTATGGATGGACGCGCTCCGCCACTTCGCGAGCCGTGGCGGAGTTATCGGCGCGGGTGAGGACGCGGGATTCATCTATCAGATGTACGGCTTCGGGCTGATCCGTGAGCTGGAGCTGCACCAGGAAGCGGGTTTCCATCCGATCACAGTCATCCAGCACGCCACCGGCAACAACGCGCGCATACTCGGCGAAGAGTCGCGGCTGGGCAGGGTCCGTCCCGGCTATCTGGCGGATCTGATCGTCGTCAATGGCAACCCTCTGGAGAACCTCAAGGTTCTGTATCCCACCGGTGTAGAGGTCATTAGCGATGGCGTAGCGACTACAGCCGGTGGAGTCGAGTGGACCATCAAGGATGGCATTCCGTATCATGGCCCGAGTCTCCTCGGGGAGGTGAAGGAGATGGTCGCAGCGGCGCGGACCGCTGCCGGGAGCGGCAGGTGACGGCCCGGCGCACAGCCACACCGCGTCCCGGTGCGCGCACAGGTCCGCCAGCCTGGGCGAGCGGCATGGCGGAGCGTGACTTCACCGCTGACGTGACAGCGGCGCTTACCGACCGGTACGCGATCGAGCGTGAGCTCGGCTCCGGCGGAATGGCCACCGTGTACCTGGGACTCGATCTCAAGCACAGGCGTGACGTCGCCATCAAGGTGCTGCGGCCGGACCTCGCCGCGACGATCGCAGGCGACCGCTTCATCCGTGAGGTCGAGATTGCCGCGCGGTTGCAGCACCCCCACATCGTCGGCGTCCTCGACTCCGGTCGCGTGGGCGACGTTCTGTACTACGTCATGCCGTACATCCCCGGTGAATCGCTGCGTGGCCGACTGTCACGTCACGGGGAGCTGCCCCTCGGCGAGGGGATTCGCATCCTGCGCGGCATAGTCGAAGCGCTGGCACACGCCCACTATGAAGGGGTCGTGCACCGCGACATCAAGCCGGAGAACGTGCTGGTCATCGAGTCCGGTGGTCGCGGGCCCTCCCGCCTGCACGCGATGGTCGCCGACTTCGGCGTGGCCAAGGCACTCACCGACTCCGCAGCCGCGGCCCACTCGAACGTGACGAGCGCCGGCATTGCGGTAGGTACGCCGGCGTACATGGCGCCGGAACAGGGAGCGGCCGACCCGAACATCGATCACCGCTGCGACATCTACAGTGTGGGGATCGTGGCCTACGAGATGTTCGTGGGCCGACCGCCGTTCTCCGGGATTACGCCGCAGCAGACCATTGCCGCGCACATCACACAGACTCCGGATCCGCTCTCCCGGATGCGCCCGGCCGTTCCGGCCGCAATCGAAACGCTGGTAATGCGGTGCCTCGAGAAACGACCCGCCGACCGCTGGCAGAGCGCCGAGGACATGCTCGCGCACCTCGACCACGTATCCGCATCGTCAGCGACTGCGGGAGTGACGGCGCGTCCGACCGCCGACGTCGTGGAGGCCAGCTTCCGGCTCAGTGAGCGCGTGTGCCGTCGTCTCAACCGCGAGACGCTGGACCCACGTGTCATCGGCGGAGAGATGCGGTACGCCGACAATCGTATCGGCTCTGACACGCTCGTCTGCTACATACATGGCATCGGCCAGGATCACTCGCTCTTCGCGGAAGTGCTGGCGGGCTCGCAGTACCATGCGGTGTCGCCGACGATGTTCGGCTTCGAGCCGGCGGCGCGCCAGCGCATCCCTCTGTCATTCGGCGATCATGCGACGCTGCTGCGCGAATTTCTCCGCTCGGTGATAGTACGCGACAAGCCGCGACACGTCGTACTGGTGGGCTTCTCCTCCGGGGCCGACCTCGGGTTCGAGATCCTCACTGCCCCCGTCGAGGATCCGATCCACGCTGACGCATTCATAACTCTCGGTGCGAACCTCTCAGTCGAAACGTGTTTCGCGTCGAAGGTCTTCGCCCGGATGCACAGTGGTGATGAGCGGGCGGTCCTCTCGGACCTGACAGCGATGGGGCTGGCGGCGCACACGATCAACGAGTGGCTCAACGTGCACGAGTATCTCGTGGAGACCGTGAGGAAATTCCGCTCGAACGCCGCGCCGCTGCGGAGCTTCGCCGCGGACCTGTACGGGCGATTCGAAAACGATGGCCCCCGGCAGTTCGTAACCTGGTTCCGCGCGGCCAGTGCGCGGGTGAAGGTGCTGCGCTGCGTGTTCGAGGACAACGACACCTGCAACCGCATCGTCCACGACCTCCGCCTGCGAAACCTGGACGACGGGCTGCTGGGCGATCAGTACCGCCCCGAGACGCTCGTGATCGAGGAGGGCGCAGACCACTTTGCCCTCAGGGAAGAGGACCGGCTGTCGGGACACGTCGAGGCAGTGCTCGCCGAGCTGGGGCGGTAGCGCTCCCGCACTCGAACGGGCCCGGGGTTTCCGCCGGGCGGCGTGGCAGGGGTGCGCAGGCTGCCCGGAGCTGTCACGCAACGGTCCATTTCCGGGAGAGACAAAAAAACGAGCTTGGCTGCAGCACGCCCGGATCCCAGATTTCCTCCTGAGATGTCGTCAATGCTGCAAACCGCCGTGTCCGGGCGATCGGCCTGGCTGCCGGTGCTGGCTGTCCTGCTGCTTGCCGCGGGAGGCTTGCAGGCACAGGAAACAGAGCCCACGCAGGATTCCGCCCTTACGAACCTCACGCTTGCCGTGGAGGGGCGGGGGCTGCGCGTGCCCGACCGCGTTCAGTTCCTCACCACCGCTGCATTCGGCTCGCCGCAGCACGGCTGGCTTGGGCAAACCCCTGGCCGTGACGTGTTCCTGGGGGTGATACGGATGAGCTGGCGCGTCGCCGGGTCCGAGCAGGGAGCGGGGTTCGCTTTCTTCGGGGAATTCGTCCCCGTGGCCGTGGTAACGTCCAACCCCATAGATGTGCTTCCGCTGCGCGACTGTGTGCTTGACCATCCGGAGTGGGCGGATCAGGGCAGCGTGCCAGCCATCGAGTACTTCGAGGCCTGTTCGGTACGGAGCGCCAGTGCATACGGCATCGGCATCACTCCATTCGGTTTGTCCGGCCGGTTCGCGCGGGGCAACGGGACAGCGCTTGCCGCTGAGCTCTCGGTTGGTGCACTCATGTTCGACAAGACCATGCCATATCCCACCGCTGCCAGATTCAACTACAATGTGACGCTGGGCACCTCGATAGAAATACCTGTCGCAGCGAGGTCGTTTGTGACTCTGGGTTATCACCTGCACCACTTGTCGAACGGCGGGTACGGCGAATTCAATCCGGGTATTGCGGCTCACGCCATTCAGGTTGGGTGGGGCAGGCGCGCACGATGACAGAGCTGGGCGTCGAGCGGCTCCGGTTTCCAACAGGCAGGTTCAGTTTTCCTCCGTCGCTCAATGCTGCTGAGCGCGAACTGGCGATAGCCGCGATCGAGCGGCTTCCGCACGACCTTGCTGCCGCCCTCGGAGACCACGACGACGGTGCGCTTGAGAAGCGATATCGCGAAGGTGGCTGGACGGTGCGCCAGGTCGTGCACCACCTGGCCGACAGCCACATCAACGCCTATGTACGGATGCGGCTGACCCTTACAGAGGAACACCCAACCATCAAGCCGTACGATGAGGGACGCTGGGCCGAGCTGGCCGATGTGACGATGCTGCAGCCACGCGTTTCGACGCAGCTGCTGGACGCACTCCACCAGCGGTGGATCGTGTTGCTACGGTCGCTCGGCGAAGGCGACTTCGCGCGCACTCTGAACCATCCCGAGCACGGCACAATGCGACTGGATCAGCTGCTTGCGATGTACGGGTGGCATGGGCGACATCACGTTGCGCACGTCCGGATTGCACTTGCTGGAAGGGACGGCTAGCAGAGCTATTCTGCTGCAGCTTTATGATATGCTGCGCTGAGCCACTCAATCCCACGGCTGGACAGCTCGACATGCCGGCGCTCCATCATCCGTGCCGCGACCTCGAGAAACTTGGGGAGCGCGAATCTGTCGAATGGCTCGCGTTCGCCCCAGGCGAACGCCGGTACCCGCTTCGGCGGTGGCACACTCCCGAATACGTTCGCTCCCGCGCCCAGCACGGTTCCGGTCGTGAGCATCGTCCCGATTCCTGTCTTCACGTGGTCGCCGAAGAAAGTGCCAAGGAACTGCTGGCCCGTATCGCGCGTGCCGTCCGGCGTCGCGAGCTGAACGTGGCCGTACGTGTTCTTGAGATTGCTCGTCGTCGTGCCGGCGCCGAGGTTGACCCAGCGTCCAAGATACGAATGGCCGACGAATCCGGTGTGACCCTTGTTACTGTAGCCCAGCAGAATTGAGTTGCTGATCTCGCCGCGCACCTTGCATACATCGCCAACTGAGCATGTCGATACCCGGTCGCCGATGATCGTCGATCCCTCGCCTATGTAGCAGGGCCCGACCAGCCGCGTGAAGGCGGACACCGAGGCACCTCCACGGACAAGGATCGGCCCGCTCGTCGCATCCAGCACCACCCATGGCTCGAGCTGCGCGCCGCGCTCGCAGTACACTGGATAATCGCCCAGCACCCGGGCTTCCGCAGGATTGTGGATCGTAAGTCTCGCCGCGAGGGCAGGAATGTCCTCCGCGAGCTGCTCTCCCAGTGTGGCGATCAGATCCCAGGGGGCAGTCAGCCAGCGTCCGGTTATCTCCACGACGCCGGCGCCGGAGCCGGGAGTCATCGGTGCGGTGGCCTGACTGGCTGCAGTGACCGGTGCGTGACGATCGGATTCTGCCAGCTGGTCGAGGTCGAGCTTGCCATCGGCAAGGATCGAGGCTGGGGTGGCGGCGGTAAGCCGCACCGCCGCAATTCTTCCGGCACACACCCAGGCTCTTGCACCGCTGTCACCACTCGATTCGCGCAATGAGACGACACAGTGTGAACTGGCGACGATACTGCCCGCTTCGAGCGTCTCATCATAACGGACAGCGCCCGGTGCTCCCGACTCCTCAAAGTCGCGGAGGTGATCGGCGCCCAGAAACCCGCTTGCCGTGAGCTGCAGTCGGCGTTCCCAGCGTGCGCGGATCAGCTCGGCGCCGGCACGCAGCTCACCCGCCGGTCGTGTGAGGCAGAACGGATCGAAGGTCCGCGCCACCGCGTCGTCGTACAGGTACAGGCGCGTCAAGACTTCTCCCGCAGCTCCGGCGGGAGCGATTCGACCAGCCGCTTGAGATCGCCCGAGCGCTCGACCGTGGTCACGAGCATCGTGCTTCCGGTCGAAACCACTACGAGAGCGCTCACGCCGTAGAGAACCACCGTGGGGCCGTTCGACCATGCGACATTCCCGGTGGCGTCGACCGCGTGCACCTCGCCATGCGCCACGTTGCCCGCGGAATCGACTGCGCGCGTGCGCAGCAGCGCACCCCACGTCCCGACATCGTCCCAGCCGAAGTCGCCGGGAAGTACCAGCACGTTCGTGGAGCGTTCCAGCAGCCCGACGTCCACCGACACCGGCTGAACGGCGGCGAAGAACTCCGCCGCGGTGGTGAGCTCGAACGCGCGCGCAACCTCCGGGGTGTGCGCTGACAGTTCGCTAAGAAACGTGCTGACCCGCCACGCGAAGATCCCTGAGTTCCACAGCGCCCCCTGATTTCTGAGCGCTATCGCAGCCGGCCGGTCCGGCTTCTCCACGAAACGTGACACGCGTCGAGCACCGGTCTGGTGCGCGGCGCCGGGAACCACGTAGCCAAAACCCGTGTCATCGCGCACCGGGACGATTCCCACTGTGACCAGCACGCCCGCTTCATCAGCCACACGGGCAGCAGCGGTGAGCGCGGTCGTGAAAGCCTCCGGATCGCCGATGGCCCAGTCGGCGTGCACGCAAAGCATGACATCGTCGCTGCCACCACGCCTGTGGATCTCGAGTGCGGCCCAGCCGAGTGCCGCAGCGGTTCCAGCCGGCCGCGGCTCAGCCAGCACATTCTCCGCCGGAAGCTCCTTCGCCACGCTCTTAACCGCGTCCGCCAGCTCGGCGTTGGTGAGCACCATCGTGTGCTCCGGGAGCGCGATTTCAGACAGGCGCTGAAGCGCATCGGCCAGAAGCGGTTGTCCGGTGACGAGGGGCAATAGCTGCTTCGGTTCGCGCGGAGTGCTCACCGGCCAGAATCGCGATCCCACGCCCCCAGCCAGCACGACGGCCCAGATCGTCACTCGCCGCCCGCTGGCTGTGGATCCTCACCGACAAGCTGGGCGATGAGCGCGTACAGCTTCTTCGGGCTGAACGGCTTAGTGAGGAACTCATTGGCTCCAAGCGTTCGTGCACGGAGCTGCTGCTCCTCCTCGCCGGCCGCCGTGAGCACGATTGTCGGCAGGTCCTTCGTGCCTTCCTCCGCGCGCAGCTTCTCCAGCACGTCCATCCCGCCGATCCCGGGCATCATGAGGTCCAGCACGACGACAGCGAGGTCGGGGGCAGCGCGGATCTGCTCCAGCGCCTGCTCGCCGTCCTCTGCGAGGGAGACGTGAAACGGCCCCTGCTCGAGCTTCATCTTGATGATGCGGCCGATGTGCGGCTCATCATCCGCGACCAGAATGTGGTGCGTGCGGCGGGTAGCGGTTGAGCCGGCGGTCATAAACTATGCTCCTCGTCTCAGACGAGCGCGGCGATCTGCTCGCGGTAGCGGCGCAAGTCGGCGATTAGCGGACCGAGCTCGGCCCCCTCGCCGGCGAGAACCACCAGCACGGCGTCCTCCCGACTCAACGACAGGTACAGCAAGTGGCCGCCGCCGTGCTCGATGACCGCGGTCGAATCCCCCGATGACAGATCGCGCACGGCCGAAATGAGCGGTGGAATGCGTGCCGCGGTTTCATCCAGATCGACGTGAGGGGAGGCATCCCCGGCAACGACCAGGCCGTCGCGTCCGACCACGACAGCCGCGTCTATGCCGGGCCGCTGCCGGAGTGTGCTTACGAGCTCCCGTAGGGTCGGCATCGGATGCGAATGCTAGGCCGCCTGAAAAGTGAAGTCAAGCAACACAATTCCTTGAATGGCCATAGTTTAGACAATACGTTTCACGCGCCTTGCGAACTGTTTGGGCTATACCTGGTACAATCATCAATGCGACGCACCCATATACGGCCCGGTCCCCTTGTTCTGCCTGTCTGCGTTCTGCTCGCCTCCTGCGGCGAGCCGCTCAGGATTCAGGCCAACGCTCTAGTGATCAACAGGGACTTCGAGCTCCACGCATTCTCGCTGGCGCCGCCGAGCTACAATTCCGGAATTCTCACGCCGTTCGCGGAGCCGGTGCCGGTCACTGGCGCCGGCGCCTTCGACATAGCACTCGATATCGACGGGGAGGGCGGTATCCGTGTCCTGCCGGTCCGGACGATTGTCACCCCACTGCGTGGCGTGAATCGCGTCGGACTCATGCGCACCGGCGGCTCCTTCGACGATATTCTGAGCGCGCCTGCGGGTGACTACGTGCGCGATTCAGTGATCACTGTTGCCATCGGCGAGGTGGTTGTGATCGAGGCCGATCGCTCCAACGATCTGTGCTCATTCTCCATCTCTCCGTTCATCTATTCGAAGCTCGCTGTCGTCTCCGTTAACGAGCTTACAGGCTCCATGGCCGTGCGGTTCACGGTGGACCCAAACTGCGGCTTCCGCTCGTTCGAAGAAGGAATTCCGCAGAACTAGCCGAGTGCACGATCTGCGGATGATCCGCGAGCAGGGGGAAGCCCTCCGCGCCGGCATCCGCCGCCGAGGAGGGGAAGATCTCCTGCCGCTCATAGACCGGGCGGAGCACCTCGACCGGGAGCGGCGTACCACGCTGCAGGCCGTGGAGGAGCGGAAGGCCGCAAGGAATGCGATGAGCGCCGAGGTCGCCCGCCGCAAGCGCGCGGGCGAAAACGCGGACGACGTGCTCGCCCAGTCCCGCTCCCTGGGCGACGAGATCACTCGACTCGAGCAGGAGCAGGAAACAGCGGAGCAGCAGCTGCGTCACATCCTCCTCGAGCTCCCCAATGTGCCACTGCCGGATACGCCCGACGGCGATGCCGGCAGCAACAGGGAGGTTCGGCAGTGGGGCACGCCTCGCCCCGGTGATGGGTTGCGGCCGCACTGGGAGCTCGCCGAAGCTCTTGGTCTCGTCGACTTCGCGCGCGGCACGAGGCTGGCCGGGTCGGGGTTCATCCTGTATCGCGGACTCGGGGCGAGGCTCGTGCGCGCTCTGATGACGATGATGATCGATACCCATACGCGCGAGTACGGCTACGAGGAGGTGTGGGTACCCGCCGTCGTCAATCGCGCATCGATGACCGGCACTTCGCAGCTTCCGAAGTTCGAGGACGACATGTATGCGCTGCGGGATGACGAATTGTTCCTGATTCCCACTGCCGAAGTGCCAGTCACGAACATTCACCGCGACGAGATCCTGACCGCTGCGGAGCTGCCGAAGGGTTACGTGGCCTACTCTCCATGCTTCAGGCGCGAGGCGGGAGCGGCCGGCAAGGACACTCGCGGACTCCTGCGCGTGCACCAGTTCGACAAGGTGGAACTCGTCTGGTTCACGACGCCGGAACAGTCTCCGGAACAGCTCGAGCGGCTAACGGCTCACGCTGAGCGAGTCCTGCAGGATCTCGAGCTGCCATATCGTGTCGTGCTTCTGGCGGCGGGCGACACCGGCTTCGCCAGTGCCAAGACGTACGATCTCGAAGTGTTCGCGCCGGGCGCAGCGCAGTGGCTCGAGGTTTCATCGTGCAGCGTGT
>CAZOAT010000071.1:0-6312 GCA_964577965.1 uncultured Gemmatimonadaceae bacterium
ACGCCCTCGAGTGTCACCGTCCTTGCGCGCTCGCCCGGTCGAGGCGGGAGCGTCATCGTCATCTGTTCGATCTTCCGCCCCTTCGTGGACGCTTCCATCAGCTTCGGAGAGCTCTTGTCCACCGCCTTCGTGATCGTCAGCGTCCCGGGCCCTGATACGGGTCGTGAACGGGCCGCCGCCTGAGATGTACCCCACGACCACGACAGGATCTCTATTTCTTCCTTGTGCTTGTCATCGGTGGATTCGCCCTTGATGTCACCGATCTTCAGGTAGCCGCCGCTGGCGGTGACCGACTGCTTGATCGTGATTGCATCGACCTTTGAGACTTTCTCTGCCGAGTCCGGCTTGTCGCCGGTTGCGACTTGCGACCACGCCGGAACGGCGGCCGTCAGGGCTGCGGCTGCAACAATCCAGCTGAATGGCGCGAGAACTGCGCGACGTCTGCTCATCTATTTCTCCTGATCCGTGGCGTGAAGGACAGCCAGCAACCTTGGCTCATCCGGGCGCGGGGTCAAGAACGAAGTGACTGCCGCGCCGTTCCCCCGGGCCGCTCCGCGCATTTACTTATCAGTTGTGAAGAAGCGGTTGCAGGACCTCGTTGCCACTTACGGCGCTGTTGGGCTGGTGGTGTATCTCACCAGCACCTTCCTCGTTTATTTCGCTTTCCTGTTCGCAATCCAGCTCGGCTTCAAGCCGTCGGGGGCGGTTGCGACCGGGGGTGTGTGGGTGGCGGCCTATATCGGCGCAAAAGTGACCCAGCCGTTCCGCATCATCGGCTCAGTTGCGGTGACGCCCTTTGTGGCGAAGCTCTACGAGAGGATCACCGGACGACGGGCGGCGCAGACCAGCCGGCAGGCTTAGCGTTTCCGGCTCTGCATGAGTATCCGGATCTTCCGACTCAGCGTGCGCAATCCTCTGATCGGCGCTGTGCTCCTGATTGCGGCGGTCGGATTCCTGCTCGCCGCAGTTGCTTTCGGGCTGACCCTGCTGGTCGGAGCGGTCGCTGTGGGTGCAGTGGCGCTGCTCGTCCGCCGCATTCTTCGATTCGGCAGGCCGGAGCCGCTGCCACTCGAGCCGCTCGATTCTGCTCAGGAGATTTTCCCCCCTGAGAAGCGGGAGCGACTGCCGTCGGACAGGCTTCCAGACGCGTGAAACCAAAGCAACCGGAATTCGGTAGATTCCACTAGACGACCACGGCCGAGCGGACGCGAACGGCCACCGTATGGGAGAGCCGATGAAGAGAAGGGGAGTTCACAACGTTCCGGATTTCTCGCGACGGAGCGGCCCAAAACCGCGAGACGTTCCTGCTCCCGACTCCGCTCCCGCGGCCCCGGATCAGAAGAGCGCTGCACAGCGGCCTCCTCCACCAGCGCCCAAACCACACTCCACTTCGCAGAAGTCGGGGCGCCGAGGGGCCTGAATACGCGAGCACGGTTACCTGTGATAGCTGCAGCAGTTTTCTTCAGCCTGCTTCCCGGCTCGCAGGCCGGAGGCCAGATAGCTGCAGCCGATCCCGCCGACGTCGGCACGATTGCCGATATCGTCCGCGTGTCGTATGAAGTGATCAGCGGACCGGCCGGCACGCCGCGCCAGTGGCGGCGCGACAGCACGCTGTACATGCCTGGCGCGACGTTCGTCTCCGTGAGCGAAACCGACGGTCGCGTGCAGTCGGTGATCATGACTCCCGAGGAATACCGGCAGCGCTCGGGTCCGCGGCAGGTTGCAGATGGAATGATCGAGAGTGAGATCGGCCGGCGTATCGAGCGGTGGGGGAACGTCGCACAGGTTCGCAGCGTAGCCGCGGTGCGTCGAACCGCAGACGGCCCGATAGAGGCGCGGTATGTCAACTACTTCCAGCTCTACTGGGACGGTAGGCGCTGGTGGATCGCTGGAATGGTGTGGGACGAGGAGCGCCCGGGCGCCCCGATACCGGAGTCGTGGGTGGGACGGTTCGAGGAAGTGTCCGCCGACTCGGGGTTTGTCGCGCTGCAGGAGCGGGGGCGGGAGGCGATGGGTGTGGACCAGTACACGTCGTCACACGTATTTGATGCGCTGCCTGACGGCGGACGCATCGAGCTGCAGCGGGATGTTGACGATCCGCCGGGGATCGCGACGATCCGGCAGCACCTGCAGGAGGTCGCTGCCGCGTTTCAGCGGGGAGACTTCCGGATCCCCGGTTTCGTCCACGCGCAGCCGGTTCCCGGTACGGACGTGATGGCCCGCGCCAGGGAACGGATCACCTATACCTACTCAGAGCTGCCGCGTGGTGGGCAGATCCGGATAACCACGACCGACCCCGATGCGCTGCACGCTGTGCACGAGTTCATGACATTTCAGCGGCGCGATCACCGTTCGGGCGGGCACGCGCACTGACCAACCCTGCAGTGATGGCGACGGAGCGCCCTGCTGGCGCAGTCGAGGCTGAGGGTTTGCACGATTATTCGCTGATCACCTACTTCTCGCTGACGTTTCTGCTGGCGTGGGTGCTCTGGATCGCGGCGGCTGCGGTCACCGCGGAAACAGCGTTGAGCATCGAGATTCGCGCGCTGTTTTTCCTTCCCGGCACTTTCGCTCCGGCCATCGTTGCCATACTGCTCACGTCCCGAAGCGGCGGTGCGACGGCAGTACGCGCGCTGCTGGGCCGCCTGTTCAGGTGGCGGATCGGTGTGCGGTGGTACGTCTTTGCCATCAGCTACGTAGCGTTCGTGAAGCTCGTGGCTGCAATGGTACACCGTCTGATCGCCGGAGACTGGCCGCCCTTCGGACAGGCACCGCTTTACCTGCTGCTGGTGGCGGTCATTTTTTCGACGCCGTTCCAGGCGGGTGAGGAGATCGGCTGGCGCGGGTACGCGCTCCCGCGGCTCTCGTTGCGCATGGGGCTCGCGTCCGCCAGTCTCGTCCTCGGCATCATCTGGGCGGTCTGGCACCTGCCGCTCTTTTTCATAACGGACACGACGACGAGCGGGCAGTCCTTCCCAGTCTACCTGCTGTCGGTCACCGGTCTGTCGGTCGCATTCGCGTGGCTGTACTGGCGAACCGGCGGGAGCTTGCTTCTTGTGATGCTGCTGCACGCGGCGGCCAATAACACGAAGGACATAGTGCTGTCGGGGCTCAGCGTGCCGACAGCTGTCTTCTCTTTCGACGCGTCGCTCGTTGCCTGGCTCACTGTGGTGTTTCTCTGGGTAGCGGCCGCTTACTTTCTGCTTCGAATGGGTGGAGCACGTCCCGATCTTTCGCCGGAGAACCACTGATGTCCGCATTCCGCAGTCTGTCGGTCCTGGGCGCTGTCGCGATGGGCGTGCTGGCGTGCGCTCCGCCGGCCACCGTTGCACCGCCCCCTCAACCACGCGCCCCGCTCCTGGAAGCAGCCGAAGCCGGTGCCGCTCTGAACGAATACCTCGAGCGTACCGTTCCGTTCGGAGTGTCGGGAGCCTTTCTCATCGGGCGGAACGACGAGGTGATCGTTCATAACGGCTACGGACTGGCTGATCGCGAACAGCGGATTCCCGTAACCGCGGAGACGGTCTTCGGCATCGGCTCCATAACCAAGCAGTTCACCGCCGCGGCGATCCTCAAGCTCGAAGAGCAGGGACGGCTTCGCGTCGAGGACTCCATCAGCCGGTTCTTCACTGGGGTACCCGCCGACAAACAGGGGATCACGCTGCATCACCTGCTCACGCACACGGCGGGACTCATCGGGGATCTTGGCGGCGACTACCAGATAATGCCGCGCGATTCGCTGGTTCAACTTGCGCTTGCATCCGAGCTGCAATGGGCGCCCGGTACACGGTGGGACTACTCGAACCTGGGGTACAGTCTGCTCGGCGCGATCGTGGAGCTGGTCTCGGGCCAGTCGTACGAGCGCTACCTGCATGAGCAGTTGTTCAGGCCGGTGGGAATGGAGAAGACCGGCTATCGCATTCCGCAGTGGACGGCGGAGGAGGTCGCAGTCGGCTACCGCGGAAGCGAGCGGTGGGGAACTCCGCTGGACCACGCGTGGGCGGAGGACGGGCCGTGGTGGAATTTGCGCGCGAACGGCGGAATACTCTCGACGATAGGCGACATGTATCGCTGGCATCGTGCACTGCAGAACGACGCCGTGTTGTCGGCAGCATCCCGGGAGAAGATGTTCACTCCGCACGCCGCGGAGAACCCGGAGGGCAGCTCGCACTACGGCTACGGCTGGGCGGTCTTCACGACCACGCGTAACACGAAACTCATCGCGCACAACGGCGGCAACGGCTACTTCTTCGCTGACTTCCGGCGCTACGTGGACGAGGGGGTGGTGGTCATCCTGGCCACCAACGACGCAAGCCAGGGAATGGAGATGGTCGAGAACCGGGTGATCGGCGCCCTGTTCTCCGGACGCGCACCCACACTCCCGCCGGCGGCAGCCGTGCAGCTCGCACCCGCCGAGCTTGAGCGGTATGCCGGCAGCTACGTGCTGCCGTCAGGTGCGCGAGTGGTCGTTTCACACGCTGATGGGCAGCTCTCCGCAGCGGCCGCGGGTCAGGAGGCCGCGGAGATTCTGGCAAACTCCGATACTGCGGCACTTCCGGACCTCCGTGAGCTCGACGCGCGTGCGACCGCAGCGCTCGAAGGAGCGCGTGGACAGGACTTCTCGGCACTGCGCGCTGCGAGCGTGTCACCGGACCGATCTGAGGCGATACTGCAGCGGATCTGGCGGGCGGCGGAGCAGAACATGGGGCCGTTCCGCACTCTGGAAGTGCTCGGCACGGTCAAGAGCTGGTGGGGAGGAGAGCCTGAGCCCGTGACGTTCGTTCGGCTGGACTTCGAGCGCGGCACAAGGCTGTTCCGCCTGCACTGGGAGAACGGAAAGATCAGCGGCTACGGCGGCTTTGCGATTCCGAGTCCGGCGCCGACGACGATGCTGCCGCAGGGTGACCACCGCTTCATCGGTTACAATCTGGGTATCGAGCACCCGATTCACATGCGCTTCGAGACGGAAGGTGACCGGCAGGCGTCGATGCTCGTAATCGAAACAGCAGCTGGAGAGCTGCGCGCGCGGCGGGATCGGTGATAGATCGCCGGGCTCACCGAAGTACCGGCGAAATGCACATCGCGTCAGTATCCCGCCGCTGCCATACCTGGTCCTGACATGATCACGCCCTTTTCTGCTGTACTTGCGGCAGCCCTCGTACTCCCTGGGGGCAGCGGGACTCTATCGACCGGCCCGATCGCACACGCCGATACCCAGTCATACCTGAGCGAAGACGTGCGATACCTGAGCGACAGTCTCACTCTTGCCGCGCTGCTGATGATTCCGCGGAACACTCAACAGCGCGCGCCAGCCGCGGTCATCATCCAGGGGTCCGGAACCAGCGATCGCAGTAACCAGTGGGCGCGAGCTATCGCCGAAGTACTCGTCGCAGAGGGTCTGGTCGTGCTGCTCACCGACAAGCGCGGCAGCGGCGCTTCGGAGGGAGACTGGCGGACGTCAGATTTCCACGCACTTGCCCGCGATGCAGTTGCGGGTGTGCGGTACCTGCGAAGCAGAGCCGAAGTGGATTCCGGTCAGGTGGGGCTCGTAGGTCTCAGCCAGGGTGGGTGGATCGCGCCGCTTGCGGCAGCACAGTCCGTCAGCGTGTCGTTCGTCGTCAACATCTCCGGTGCGGCGGTGAGCTTCGCGGAGCAAAGCTTCCACGAGATGGCTAACACTGCGCGGCAGGCGGGCCTTGCAGAGTCTGAAGTACGCGAGGTGCTGGCGCTGAATCGAGCGGCTGGCGCTTATCTGATAACGGGCGACTGGGCACCATACCAGGCCGCACGCGAAGTCGCACTGCAGTCATCGTGGCGGAGAATCGCGGAAGGTTTTCCCGGTTCGCCCGACATTCCGGTCTGGACGTTCCTGCGTGGTGTCGGGCAGTTCGATCCCATCCCGTACTGGATTCAGCTTACGCAGCCTGTGCTCGTGTTGTACGGAGCTGACGACGAGCGTGACAACGTGCCCGTGGGCGAGAGCGTCCGTCGACTCGAGCACGCATTCGGCGCAGCCCGTAAGGTCAACTATCGGATCGTGGTCATACCCGGGGCCGGGCATGCATTCATCGATCCCGTGCGACAGCAGCTGATGACTCCATTCGTGAAGGCACTCAGAGGGTGGATCCACGACAGGCAGGGCTGATCGCGGGCGATCCGGAATTGCCGTGGGTGTTAGACTAAAGGGAGAAGGCAAATCCGGGAGACACCATGGCACGCACATTCATGATCGGCGGCGCGCTCGTCGCCGCGATGACGCTCTCCACCCGAGCCGCCGCGCAGGAGCACGTGCATCCGGAGGGCGCGATGGAG
>CAZOAT010000071.1:6412-13196 GCA_964577965.1 uncultured Gemmatimonadaceae bacterium
CTGGAGCGGGACGCTTGGAGCGAGGCGGCGGAGCTGCAGCCGGCGTCCACATCGTTCCCGTATGCGGAGGCGATGACCTACTTCGCGCGTGCTCTGGCGGCCGCACATCTCACGAACGCTGCACTCGCCCGCGCGTCGATCGATTCACTCGGTGCGATCAGCGCCCGGTTGACTGCCAGCAGCGAGCCGTACTGGGCCGAGCAGGTGGCAATTCAGCAGCTGGGAGCACAGGCGTGGCTGGACCTGGCGGAGGGTCGCACAGCTGACGGGCTGAACAACATGCGCACTGCGGCGGACCGTGAAGGCGCGACCGAGAAGTCAGCGGTCACACCGGGACCGCTCGCGCCGGCGCGGGAGCTGCTCGGCGACATGCTGTTGCAGCTGAAGCGTCCCGCGGAGGCGCTTGCCGAGTATCGCCAGGCGTTGACCCGGGAACCAAACCGGTACCGCTCACTGCGTGGCGCGATGAATGCCGCGGCGGCGGCCGGCGATCGTGCGGCAGAAGCCGAGTACGCCGGGCAACTCGCTCGCCTTACCGGAGCGGAACAGCCCGGCGGCTCGTTGTGAGGAGTGCCGCTTTGCGCGCGCACCTCCTGATCCTGCTCAGTCTTGCCGTTCCGCTCCCGCTGCTGGGACAGGACGGTGATACGAGCTCCGGTTATCCTGCAGATCTGTGTCCGAGCTGCGCCGAATGGAACGCGCCGCAGCCGCCGTTCCGCCTGTTCGGTAACAGCTACTACGTCGGCACACGCGGCCTCGGCGCCATTCTCATCACCTCGGCAGATGGGCACGTATTGATCGACGGCGCACTTCCGGAATCCGCGGGACGAATTATCGCCAACATCGCGGCGCTTGGCTTCCGGGTCGAGGACGTGAAGCTGATCCTGAACTCACATCCTCACTACGATCACGCGGGCGGTATCGCGACACTTCAGCGTGTCTCGGGTGCAACTGTCGCAGCGAGTCCCCGCGCGGCGCCGGCACTCGAGCACGGTGAGTCGGGGCCCGACGATCCGCAGCACGGTGTGGCGCTGTCGTTTCCTCCAGTGAAGGAGGTCAGCGTGTTCAACGACGGCGATACGCTGCGCGTCGGCCCGCTGGCAGTGACGGCTCATCTCACGCCGGGACACACTCCGGGAGGCACCAGCTGGACGTGGCGATCGTGCGACGGTGAACGCTGCGTCTCGCTGGTGTATGCAGACAGCCAGACACCGGTATCGGCAGACGACTTCTATTTCACACGCAGTTCGACCTATCCGTCGGCGATCGCCGATTTCGAGAGGGGATTCGCTGTGCTCGAGAGGCTGGAGTGCGACATACTCCTGACGCCGCACCCCGGCGCCTCGCAGCTGTGGGAGCGAGTCGCAGCTCACGACAGCGGCGCGGCAGGCGCGCTCATTGATTCAGAAGGGTGCAAGCGCTACGCAACAGCAGCCCGCCAGCGGCTGGCGCGACGGATTGCGGCAGAGGCTGCGACGCCTTAAGAGAGCCGTCATGCACTACCTGCTGTTCTACGAGGTGGTACCCGAGTACCTGGAGCAGGCGACCAGCCGGCCGTACAGCCGTCCGGGCCCTGAGGCATCACACCCGGCGATTCACGGCACGCGCGCCGCGTTTCACCAGCCCCCATATGAACATCGCAAGCGCGATGATCACCAGCAGGTGGATGAGACCGGTCGCAATTCTGAACATCAGCCAGAGCACCGCCCAGGCGACGAACAGCACTATTCCAAGAATGATCCACGGATTCACGGGTGCCTCCTGCGGCGGTGGTACTGCTGACGGCGACCCGTAACCGCGTCTCTTCGTCCGAGTCGTTGCGCGCTGATCGTACAAGTTCCATTCCGCCGCACCCGGAGCCGGCGTCCCGGCTCAACAGTGAGACATGGCGCCGCTCCGTGCACGTGAGCGTCAGGCGATGCTGCGCAGGTACTCGTCGAGTCGCTCGTTGCTGCGGGCCCAGCCATCCTCCATGCCCGTCGTGGTCGCGCGGTCGCGTGCTTCCTTCGACGGATAGAGAACCGTGGTGACAGTGGTCGTCCGACCGTTCTCCTCGGTGAGCACGAGCGTGTTCAGCGTCTCCGGCCACTCCGCACCCCAGTTCTCCGTCTGCACCAGCTGCCCGGGCGGAACGACTTCCCGGTATTCGCCGTTCATCTCCATCTCGGTGCCGTCGGTTCTGCGCCACACCCAGTGCCACTTGCCGCCGGGACGCAGATCGATCTCGCACACGGGCATGGTCCAGCCGTCGGGGCCGAGCATCCAGTTCTTCACATGCTCGGGCTTCGTGAAGCAGTCCCAGACGAGTGTGCGCGGCGCGTCGAAGGCGCGGATCGCTACGACCTCACGATCCGATGGCATCGTGAAGGTCGTCTTGTAGGTGCTATTTGCGGTTGCCATGCTTCCTCTCCTTCTCTTTCAGGGTTTGGAGGTACGAATCGAGGCGGTTGAAGCTCGCGTCCCAGAACCGCCGGTAATTGTCGGCCCACTCGGCCACTTCCTTCAGCGGTGCAGCCTCGAGCCGCGTGGGACGCCACTGCGCCTCGCGTCCCCGCGCGATGAGGCCGGCGCGCTCCAGTACGCGCAGGTGCCTGGAAATGGCGGGCCCGCTGATGGTGAATGGAGCGGACAGTTCCTTCACCGTCGCCGGACCCTCGACGAGTCGCTCCAGGATCGCGCGTCGTGTGGGGTCGGCGAGTGCCGAAAAGGTCAGGCTGAGCGTATCTGCGGCAATCATGCGTTTAACAGAAGAGTTAAATAACCTAAGAGTTAAATAACAAGCGCCCAGGCATCTGTCAAGCGCCCTCTCGTCACCGGGCGCGCGCACGGAGCCGGATATCTTGCGAAGTGCTTCCAGGACTGGGTTGGGTGAATGACTGACCCTCACGACCGTGCCGGCGTCCGGGTGTTCCCTCCCGCGGTGCCTCTCATCGTGATCTTCACGGGCATTCTGCTGAACCGCCTGTGGCGTCTTGACCCCGGCTTCCACCTGCCCACTCCGGAGCGCTACTGGATGGGCGCGCTGATCGTGGCGGGCGCAATCCTTGGCCTGGGGCTGTGGTCCGTTGTGCTGTTCAGGCGCAGCGGCCAGAGCGAAAACCCATGGAAACCGACGCCGCAGATAGTCGATCGCGGACCGTTCCGGATCACGCGCAATCCGATGTACCTGCAGATGTTACTGGTGTGCATCGGATTCGCCGTGATGCTCGGCAACGTGTGGATTCTGCTGCTTACGCCGCTGGCGGCATTCGTGCTGCAGCGGTACGCGATTTTGCCGGAGGAGCGGTACCTCGAGGCAAAGTTCGGCGAGGAGTATCTGGCATACAAGCGAAGAGTCCGTCGCTGGATCTGAAGGTGGCCAGCTGCTGATCGCAGCTGCAGCGGCCCGTGCGCCTCGACTAAGCTGTTCTCAAGCGAAAGATGAGATCACCATGAAAGCGAAGGAGGAGCTAAGTGGCAAAGCGCGACGGGCTGGTATTGGTGAGTGGCGCGACGGGCCGGCAGGGCGGCGCGATCGGGCGAGAGCTGCTGGATGCCGGCTGGAAGGTACGCGCGATGACCAGGAAGCCTGAGAGTGAAGCGGCGCAACTGATGGCCGCGCGCGGCGCGGAGATCGTACGGGCAGACCTGAACGACGAGGAATCACTGCGCCGCGTGCTGGAGGGGGCCTGGGGCGCAGTGGCGGTGCAGAACACGTGGGAAGGCGGAGTCGCCATGGAAGAAGAGCAGGGCCACCGTTTTGCCAGACTTGCGAAGGAGGCTGGCGTTCAGCACCTCCTGTATCAGTCGGTAGCTTCCGCGGACCGGAACACCGGGATCCCGCACTTCGACAACAAGTGGCGTGTCGAGCAGACGATCCGCGGGCTCGGTTTTCCCTCTTGGACCGTCATGCGTCCGGTGTTCTTCATGGAGAACCTGCTTACTCCATGGTTCAAGCCGTCCATCGATGAGGGCAAGCTTGCCATTGGAATGTCCCCGACGGGTACGCTTCAGATGATCGCCGTTCACGATATCGGGAAATACGGGCTGCAGGCGTTCGAGCGGCAGGAGCAGCTGAACGGGCGCGCGGTGGACATCGCGAGTGACGAGCTCAGCGGCCCCGAGGCCGCGCGGATCCTGAGCGAGGTGACGGGACGGAAGATCGAGTTCTACTCCACGCCGATCGAGGAAGTGCGCTCTGCGAGCTCGGAGTTCGCCGCGATGCTCGAGTGGTTCGATGCGGTCGGCTACGACGCGGATATCGAAGGAAATGCTGCCGAGTTCGGCATTCGTCCCACGCGCTTCCGGGAGTGGGCGGCAAGGCAGGACTGGAGCTGATGTGAGCGCGTTGCACAAGCCGGATAAATACAGCACGGTCTCGCCGTACCTGATCGTGGATGGGGCGAGTGCCACCATTGATTTCGTGAAGGAGGTCTTCGGTGCGGTCGAGTTGCGCGAATTTCCCGACCCGGGCGGCAAGATCATTCACGCCGAGGTCCGTATCGATGACACGGTGCTGATGATCGCCGATTCGAACGAGGCGTGGCCGGGGCTGCAATCTCACGTCCATGTGTATGTGCACGATGTCGATGCGACGTATCGGCGCGCTCTCGATGCCGGCGCGGAGTCGATCCAGGAACCGGTGAAGAAGGAGGACGAGGACAAGCGCGGGGGCGTGAAGGATCCCGGTGGCACGACGTGGTGGATAGCCACGAGAATTGGCCAGTTAGGAGGGTGATTTGCGGCACTGCGATTGCTTCAGGTGCAGTCAGACAACTCTGGAGCGATGATGCCGCGCAGGAGCAAACGGGAACTGGAGTGGATGCTGGTTGGAGGCGCCTCAGCCGCGCTCGCTGCTGCCGCCGTGAACCGCGCGACTGCCGCCGGATGGGAATCGGTAACCGGCAACCCGCCCCCGGACAGCATGAGCCGGAAGCCGCGTAACTGGGGACGCGTCGTGGCATGGACGGCAGCTACGGCCGGAGCGGCGGCGGTTGCCTCGCTCCTTGCGCAGGAGGGTGCCGCGCTAGGCTGGAGGAAAGTGACGGGTTCGCGTCCGCCGCGAACGAAGCCGGCCTAGCGGATATCCTCGCGCCCAAGCGCGGCGCGTGCCGCCTCACGCATCGCGAGCAGCGCAGCCTCCCGCGACGCGTCCACGTCGTCGCGCACATGAAGCTCCACGCCTTCAGCCACCGGCACGCGCTTCCACTGATGTACCACGCCGTTCACTTCCGTCACGTCGGTGCCGGAGGCGGCAAGAGCGGGTGCGAGTGCCGCGGCGATCTTCCGCTCCAGCGCGTCGCCGGTGAGACCGGTGAGCTCCTTTTTTATCCACTCGAGACTCTGTCCCTGGCGCTGCCACAGCTTGATTGCGAGGAGTTGCAGCAGGTGACGATAGTCGTAGGTCGCTGCGGTGCCGAGCCCGTGCGGGCGGTCCATCAGGCCGTTGGAGATGTAGAAGCGCACAGCGCGCGCAGTCGGAGCCGCGCGGGCTGACGCGTTGGTCGGGCGAAGCCCAGCCGCGTCGGCTATGGCGGTGACGTGCGCTGCGAGCCCACGGGCGTTCCAGGGAGCGTGCCTGGCGTGGGTGCGGAGGAGAGTGACTGCTGGGTCAACCACGTTGCAACGATAACATTGAAGTCCTCCGATCGCTCGTCATGTGGCAGATCGCCCGCCGGTGACAGGATCTGGAGATCGGCTTTCGGCTGCAGTGCCCTGATCCTCGTCGCCTCGTCCAGGGGGATGACCGACCCCTCCTCGCCCCAGATGAGCAGCATCGGCTGGGTGACGCGCCGAAGCGCACGCGCCACGTCGATATTCAGATGTCCGGTAAAGAACGCAGCGGGCGCACGTCTCGCACCCTTCTGGTGCGCTGTCTGGTAGGACATCTCCACCAGCTCCTGCGTGACGTTGGTGTCGTCGGTGTACAGGCGCTCGAGATGCGTGCGCACTCCGCGTCGCGACATCAGGGTGTTGAATATTGCCGTTCCCACCAGCGGCGCCTCGACGGTGAAACGACGCGCCTCACCGGTGATTCGCGGCACTTCCGCAGGCTTCACCAGCCCGGCCGACTGGACCAGTACGAGCGCCGGAAACCGGTGCGGATCGCGCGCGCCGAGCACCACTGCGTACGCGGCAGACAGTGACGACGCTACCAGCACGCATGGCTGCCCGATCACCTGCGCCGCAAAATCGGAGATGAGTGAGATGTACAACCGCGCCGAGTAGCGGACGGAGGGTCGGTCAGAGCGGCCAAATCCGAGCAGGTCGAGCGTGTACACGGTGTTGCTGCGGGCGAGGGCGTCGACGTTGTTGCGCCACTCGTACGACCACGCGACCGGGCCAATCGAGTGCACCAGCAGGATCGGCGGACCGGAGCCGCGCACGGTGAATGCAATGCGCCTGCTCCGCCAGCTGAAGCCGCCTTCCTCGCCGCCGATCGGGTTGGCGAGACGGGTGACGCCGCGCCGCACCAGCGCATTGAACACGGCGGCGGCGCCGATCGCTGCGCTGCTGGAGAGGGCGACCTTCTGCCATGCAGGGGTTGGCCTTCGCATCAGCCGGAAAATAAGGCGGAAGGTGATGTGGCAAGGGCCGGCGGCGAAGAGCGCCGCCGGCCCCGACAGGTCAGCAGTGCCACAGCGGAGCTACCGACGACTCCTCGCGGTCCCGCGCCTGGCCGCCTTGCGCCTTCCGCGGCCAACTCCAGCCCGGGTGCGAGCGGCACTCGAGCGGCTGCCACCTGACCGCCTGCTGGTCGTGCGGCTACCGCCGCGTGCAGTGCTCTTCCTTGCAGTGCTCTTCC
>CAZOAT010000072.1:0-13170 GCA_964577965.1 uncultured Gemmatimonadaceae bacterium
GACGCCCAGCCCGACACGCTTCTCGCACCCAGATCGATCTCGCGTGTCTGCGACTCCACGAAGATCCGGTAGAGGTTGGTGGTCGGATCGCCAGCAAACGTCGATAGGAAGAGGCCGAGGAGACCCTCGTCTGTGAGGCCGAGCGTACGCTCCGGCTGCCACGCGAAAACGAGCGGACTCGGCTGCGCGGGGTTGCGGTGCGGATACTCCGTAGTGTGGATCGCCTCGGCTGGAAGTGAACGTGGGGCGGGTAGATCGGCTTCGGTCGGAAAGCGCCTTCGAGCCTCGGGGCCGTCGCGGTGCAGGCGGTTTAGAATGCCGTCGATCCGTGCCAGGACCGACGACAGCGACTCAGACCGTGGCAGCGCGGCCACTGTCCCCATGTTGCCGAGGTCGTGAGTCGAGCGATGGAACGCGCGTATGTGTTCGGGGGTCAGCGTGCGGATCGCCGAAGGCCAGCCGCCAGCCGACATCGCGAGCGGGTGGACCTCGCCGTAGAGCGCGTGCCCCACCGCTCGGAACAGCCGGCTGCCAGAGCGCTCAAAGGAGCTGACCATCTCGTTATAGACCGTCCCCTTTTCCTCGAGCCGGAGCGTGCCGTCCGGATCTGTCGCAACCCCGATGTTGCGGACCTCCCGGCGGATCTCTTCGTCGGTGTAATCGGGATTGAGCAGCGCGTTGAGCTGTGCTTCGAGAGCGCCGAAGAAGACCGTCGGCCCTGCGGGCGCATTGAAGTGGTATTGGGTTCGCCACTGCGTGACGAAAGCTGAGGAGCTGACCAGCGAGTAGCTCTCGAGGTTGGCGACGGCGCGTCCAACGTTTCCTTTGCCGAGCAGCAGGTGCTCCTGTGTGTGGGGCTCGCCCATGTCGGAGACGAGGAACGTGTTCACCCAGGTGAACGCCTGCGGTGCAGTCTCGAGACGCAGCAGGTCGAGCGTAAAGCCCGTCCGCACGTGGATCAGCCGTGCGCCCATCCGCTGCTGGGTCCCGTCGAGGTAGACAGCCTCGGCGCGGAAGCCATGAAGCGCCTGGTCCTGCTCCAGAGTCTCCAGCGACTGCCCTTCCGCGTCAGCGACGGTAAGGGCCGCGACGGCGAGTATGGCTGTGATATGTGGCGTCTGCATGTCCTGAGGGGCACAGGTGAGAGGGCAATTGTATGACGCAACGTACTATGGGGACCTGGGACGGATCTACCACTCGCGTCCGGCGCGCTGAACCCGGCCATATTTGATCGGGCTTGTCATGTCGCATATTGTCCATCTTCAACGTTCGTTGAGCAAAGCAGGCTTGTAAGCCGGGGCGGAAAGCGGCTCGTGCGCCTGCCCACACGTTTCCCCAGCTGGAGGCCGCCATGGGCCGCAGCAGCACCATACGCGATGGACTCGTGGTCGGACTCATCGCGTACGCTTCCGTCGCTCTGTTCTACAGCATCTTCGATTTTCTCGCGGCGCGCGGGACACTGTACACGGTGGATCTGCTCGGCAGGGCATTGTTCAGGGGCTTACGTGACCCGGCGGTCCTCATGTTTCCTCTCGAGCGCGACCTGACGGCAATCCTGCTCTATAACGCCTTTCACCTCCTGGTCTCACTCGGAATCGGCGTCCTTGTCGTCAGCCTGGTTGCGCACGCCGAGCGACATCCGCCGCAGGCACTTCTGGTGCTGATCATGATCGTCGCCGGCGGTGTCCTGACGATCTTCGCGGTTGGTTACCTGACCGGGCCTGTGCGTCCGCTGCTGCCATGGTGGTCAATCGTCGTGGCCAATGGGCTGGCAGCTTTGTTGGCCGGACTGTACCTGATCCGGCGTCGTCCGGGTTTGCGGCAGCGTTTCAACCCGCTGGCCCTCATCGAGGGATAGGCGCAAGTCGGCGTGGCAATCACCGTAGCGCAGATGTTCGTCGCGGGGCTGATCGCGGCGGTGCTGCTGCTCGGCAGTGAGACGCTGCGCGAGCAGACGGGATTCCTGCGCCGGATTTTCCTTCCCGGATCGATCGTCGCGGGGTTCGTCGCGCTCGCGCTCGGCCCTCAGGTGCTTGGCTCGGTGGCGCGAGCGGTCGGGGGAGACGGTGCACCGCTCAGCGACGGTGTGTTCCCGACGTTTGTGCTGGACAGCTGGCGCGCGATCCCCGGACTGCTGATCAATGTGGTGTTCGCGGCGCTTTTTCTGGGTAAACCGATCCCGGGCATTCGCGATATCTGGCTGCGTGCCGGACCGCAGGTAGTGTTCGGGCAGACGCTGGCGTGGGGCCAGTACGTGGTCGGACTGCTGCTGGCGGTGCTGGTGCTCACGCCGTTCTTTGGGATGCATCCTGTCGCCGGTGCGCTGATCGAGATCGGTTTTGAGGGGGGACACGGGACTGCTGCGGGGATGGCAGCGGCGTTCGAGCAGGCAGGATTCCCTCAGGGTCGCGACCTTGCGCTCGCGCTCGCGACGGTCGGGATCGTCTCCGGCGTGCTGCTCGGCACTGTAATGGTCAATTGGGCGATCCGGCGCGGTAGGTCCTCGGTTGCGCAGGCGGGCGAGCCGCATCCCGCATCGCTGACGATCTCTGAGCAGCAGGTGGAGATCACCCGCATCGATGAGCTCGAGCTCGAGTCTCAGAAGCGCATGCAGGTGTCCCCAACCGATCCGCTCACCTGGCATCTTGGTATCGTCGGACTTGCGATCGCAATCGGCTGGGTGATACTCGAAGGCCTGCGACGGATCGAGGCCGCAACGTGGGGCGGCGACCTGTTCACATTCGTGCCACTCTTTCCGCTCGCCATGATCGGAGGCGTGATCATCCAGCTCGTTTTTGACCGCACAGGGTGGTCCAGGTACGTCTCGCAGTCGTTCATGGAGCGGATTTCCGGCTCCGCGCTCGACTTCGTCATAGTCGCCGCGCTGGCAACGCTCTCTCTACAGGCGATCGGGGCGAATCTGGCCCCGTTTGTGTTGCTCGCTGTGACCGGGATAGCGTGGGCCGTTGTCGCGCTCCTCGTGATAGCGCCGCGCGTCATGCCGTTCAACTGGTTTGAGCGCGGCATCGGGGACTTCGGCCAGTCCCTGGGGGTCACAGTGACCGGGTTGCTCCTCATGCGCATGGCCGATCCTGACAATCGGTCCGGAGCGCTTGAGAGCTTCGGTTACAAGCAGCTCCTGTTCGAGCCGATCGTCGGTGGCGGGTTGTTTACGGGGATGTCGGTCGGGTTGATCATGCAGTACGGGCCGGTGGCCGTGCTGGCGTTGTGCGTTGCCATCACGACCGCATGGCTGGTATTCGGGCTTCGGTATTTCGGGCCGATAGCGCAGGCCCAAAGGCGAAAGGGAGAGCTGTGAGACTGCGGGGCGCTTCGTAGGCAACACTCCACACCGGGGCAGGCATGGCACCGCTGATTGTTCTCGTCGTCGTCGCGCTTCTGGCGCGGCTGGCCGGGCAGCTCGGTGTGAAATATCTGCGCGACTGGGCAGCATGCACTCGTGTCGGTCTGGCGGCGATGCTCTTCTTCACGGCTGCGGCCCACTTCAACAGCATGCGCCCTGATCTGGTCTCGATGGTTCCGCCGTTCGTGCCGAACCCCGAGTTCATGGTCACGTTTACAGGGATCGCGGAAATCCTCGGCGCAATCGGGCTGCTGATTCCCCGCACGCGGCGTATTGCCGCAGCCGCGCTGATCGTGTTCATGATCGCAGTTCTGCCGGCCAACATCCACGCTGCTCAGACCGGCGTGACTCTCAGAGGCGCGCCTGCAACTCCAGTTGTGCCACGGGTTGCGCTGCAGGTACTGTTCATCGCTCTGCTCTGGTGGTCCGGAGTGCGGGCGTCTGCATCGGCCCGGGAGATGTGACTCAGCAACTGTCGCCGCCAGGCTGCGACGGGCTACTGCGCAGGCGGTAGATTCCGTCACATACTCGCAGCCTGAAGGGCAGACCAATGATTGAGCAGACCACGCGCTATGGTATCAGCACGAGCATCCCGATGGATTATGCCCGTGCAGTGGAACAGACCAGGGAAGCGCTCGCCGCAGAAGGCTTCGGCGTGCTGAGTGAGATCGACGTTGCAGCGACGCTCAGGGCAAAGCTCGGGGTGGACTTCCGCCCATACGTCATCCTCGGTGCGTGCAACCCTGCGCTGGCGCATCGGGCGCTCACGGCGGAGCGTGACATCGGGCTGCTCCTTCCATGCAACGTGATCGTCTACGCGGAGGACGATCCGGAGCGCTCCGTCGTAGCCGTCATGGACCCGGTGGAGGCGCTGCAGCTGACCGGCAGGGAAGAGATCCGTCCCATTGCCGAGGAAGTCAGAGAGCGATTGACCCGTGCACTTGAGGCGGTAGAGCGCGCCGCGCGCTGAGGCGGACCTTGAGCGCCAGTACGGAGGCGCTCCTGTTGCGCTCCTATTGCGCTACACTCTCACGACTCGGCAGCCGTTGAGCTCCTTTATCCCGACGCCAGCAGACTTCCGCCGGACGAATGATGGTCGCGGTCGCCTAGCGGATCTCCCACAGCTCGACACGGTTGTCCATGAACAGCGGCACTGCGACCCGACCGCGACGGGTATCGATCCCGATGTCCGCCGGAGCTGGGACACCCGTAACAAGCGGCCGGAGCGCACCGGACGCATCGAGCACGTGTACGGTCGAGTCGGCCCAGCTCGATACGAGTACTCGGCCGTCAGCCAGCACCTCAACACCGTCGAACTGTCCGGGACCGCTCACCAGACTGCTGGGCGCCTGTTCTCCGGGCGTCCAGCTCATGATGCTGTTCCCGGCGAACGAGACGATCAGCAGCCGGTTGTTCGCGTCGTCCCACGTCACTCCGTTGGGTCCGGCGAGCTGTTCGCCCTGAACGACTGCTTCGGCTGTGCGGCCAGTGACACGCAGGACCTGGTCAGGCCCCGGGTGCGACATCTCCCCGCCAGCGTCGAACTCGATGCCGGTATCGCTGACGTATAGAGTACCATCGGGTCCCGCAGCGACGTCGTTGAGGAACCTCGCGCGGCCGCGCAGACCGATTGTCGCCACTGCCGTTCCGGTTTGTTTGTTGAACGCACGCAGGGCGTCTATGTCCGCCACCCACAGTGTGTCTCCAATGATCGCCATTCCCTTGGGGGCATTCAGCGCGACGCCGCCCCGTCCGCCCATGATGAAGCGCAGCGAGTCCACCGTCCCGTCAGCCCGCATCCGGCTGATGAAGCCGTTGTTGTCGAACGCGGACGGATTGCCGTTGATGTTCGACACGTAATACAGATCCTGATCGGCATCGTACACGACCGACTCCGGAGTGCTGAACCCCTCGATGGTGGCGATACGCAACGGCGCGAAGTCGGCAGGCTGCGGAGTGTCTGCGGCGACGGGTTCCTCATCTGTAGCGGGTGCGCATCCCGCAAAGAGCAGAGACGCAAGCGAAACGATGACAGTGTGACGCAGCGGCATCTTCTTACCTCCATGGTGGCATGAGTGCACGTCGGCGGTGGGACAGGTATACGGGCGGCGTGCAACGACGTCAAGCAATCCTGTCGCAGCGCCGTCCGTCAGCGAGGAGCGCGCCGCGTTCAGGGTGCCGGAATCAGGGGATCAGGTTGCGGGCGGCCAGCAACAGGTTGGATGGATTCTCGGCAAGGCGGCGCATAAACCAGGGATACCACGCCTGACCATAGCTAATCAGGACCCGCACCTGTTCACCCTCGCCTGTGAGGGCGCGCCGCGCGTCGGTCTGGATGCCGTACAGCATCTGAACCTCGTACGCGCCCGGGTCCACGCCAAGCTTGCGGGCGTCGTCACGGACCTTTCGCAATAGCGTCACGTCGTGCGTTCCGAATGCGATGCGCACTCCCTCCTGTACCCGGCCAAGCAGTTCTCGTGCGAGAGCGCGGTAGCGAGCGCTTACATCCTCCCGGCGTCGCAGAGCCACAGTCGGCGGTTCGCGGTACGCTCCTTTCACGAGGCGAATATACGGTCGGCTGGGCAGCAGGCGCTGCACGTCACCAGGCGTTCGGTGCAGGTATGCCTGCAGACAGATCGCCGTGTCCGGGTGGTCCCGCACGAGAGCCTCGTACGCGCTTACTGTCGATTCGACGTACTCCGAGGATTCCATGTCGATCGCGAGTATGGCGCCGGCCTCCTGCGCCATTGCTGCCACTTCCCGCACCCGATGCAGTGCTCGCGCGCGGTCGAGGTCCCACCCGAACTGCGACAGCTTGACCGACACATCCGCCTCGGAGCCGCGCGCCCTCAGCGCGTCGAACAGTTGCCTGTACTCCGCCAGCGTGAGATCGGCCGCCGCGTCGGACGACGCGTTTTCCCCCAGGTACGTGATGATCGACGGTGTTCGCTCCTGTTGCAGCATGCCAACAGCCTGCAACGCGTCAGCGATACTTTCGCCGGGCAGGAACCGGGACACCAGAGGGCGCACGACGCGGCTCGATCGGACGACCTGCTCCATGCGGTCGCTCCGTGACGCCCAGAGCAGCGAAGATCTGAGTAGTGACAATGGTCTATCCTGAGCTGTGTCACACCGTTGGGCCGAACGATACGGCGCGGCGTGCGGGCAAGTATACAGGCGGAGCTCTCCCGCTCCACGTCCGGATGTTCCGAGACAGCGACGACAGGATTACGTTCTGCAGAAGGCGGGTCCTGGGATCGACCACCTGACAGGAGGCGTTCATGGGAGCGGTTGACTGGTATGTCGAAGGCGTCCATTTCGGAGGCTGCAACCGCGCATTCCGAACGGAATTGGGTTCAAGTTGGCCGAGGTGGGTAGCACCGTGACGAAAGCCACCGGTGCGATCCAGCTTGATCTGGACAACACATATGGCCAGTTCAACCTCCTGCGGCACTCCGGTCGCGGGGTGGTGCAACAATGAGTGGCGCGGCTGACCGGCTGCGCGAGCATCCGCGCGAGCGACTGGCTGCGGCTGTCCGGAAGATCAACGTCGGTGAGGAGGCTGCCCGGCTTCGCGCGGAACCACACCCGCGTGTTGCCGGACATCGGCAGGTGGTTCTCGTTCGACGCGGGCCGATCGCGGTCGTCCTGTTCGTGTTCGAGACGGATGGGTTTCTCCGGGAGCATCGCACGGAGGGAGAAGTCGTCATCCAGGTGATCGCCGGGAGTCTGCAGATCGCTGTGGCTGGCGACGACATTGAGCTCGGTCCGGGCGAGATCCTCTCCCTCGCGCCCGGTGAGCCGCACGCTGTACGCGCGCTTCGCGACAGCGAGATGCTGCTCACCGTCTGCCGTGCGGGCCCGGGCCAGGGCGCCGATTGACCCAGCCTGCGCGGAGCCTGCGCGCCATTCAGCAGGTTGCAGCCGCCTGGATTCTGTCGGTCGCGTTCGATCTGTTTTTGCACGGGGGGTTGCTGGCGAGGCTGTACCTCGAGCCCGGCCCATTCCTTCTCCCCCCTGAGGACGCATTTCGCCGCATTCCGTTTGGCTATCTCGCTTTCCTCATACTGACCGTGGGATTGTTCCTGCTGCTTCGACGGCTTGGCGTCAGCGGAGCCGCCTCCGGGTTCCGCCATGGGGTCGTCGCAGGCGCTGTCGTGTGGGGCGCGCATGCGATCGGCCTTTATTCGATCAGTACGGCGCCGGTTCCGCTTCTTTCTGGATGGTGGATCGGGCAGACGATTGAACTGGGACTGGCAGGCGCGGTTCTCGGAGCTGCTGCCGACGGTGTCTCACTCAAGCGGATCTGGCTCATGGTGGCTGCGGCATCACTCATATTTGTCGGTGTAACAGTTACTCTGCAGTCCCTTGGGTTTGCTCCAGCCGTGAAGGTTTCCAGATGATCATGCGCGTAAGCATTCGAGTCCGTCGAGCGTGCCATCAGGCGTCTTGACGAGACTTTCGAGCGCTAGGTCGTTGAGCGCGGCGGCAGCGCGTTTTCGCCGCGTCGCCTGCGACTGTTCCCGGACGAAGCAAGAGGTCCCGGGGGGCTCCGGTCGTCCCACGCCTTAGGGAACGCACGTGATTGTCTGGCTCGTGATCGGGACACTCATTGCCTTCAACGCGCTGTATGTCGCCGCGGAGTTCGCGGCAGTCAGCGTCCGCACCGCCCGCATTCAGCAGCTGGCGGCTGAGGGGCACGCGCTTGCGCGCCGGCTGCTTCCATTCCTGCGCGACGCGCATGCACTTGACCGGTACATCGCCGCATGCCAGGTGGGTATTACGATCTCCAGTCTCGTGCTTGGAGCCTACGGACAGGCCACGCTCGCGCGCGATCTCGGACCGCGGCTCGAGGGGCTCGGCGGGATGCAGGAAGTTGCCGCCCAGTCGGCAGCGGCTGTCGCCGTTCTGCTCGCCCTTACGGCGCTTCAGATGATCTTCGGTGAGCTGGTCCCGAAATCGCTTGCCCTGCAGTTCCCGACTACGCTTGCCCGGTGGACGGTCATTCCCATGCAGTGGTCGCTGCGACTGCTCGCGTGGTTTATCTGGGTGCTGAATGGCAGCGGTACGGCCGTACTCCGACTCTTCGGTTTTGCGCAGAGCGGCCATCGTCACATTCACTCGCCTGAGGAGCTCGAGCTGCTGATCGCCGAGAGCCGTGACGGTGGAATGCTCAAGCCGGAAGAGCACCGGCGTTTGAGGCGCGCGCTCCGGCTGGGTACAACCAGCGTGGCGGAGATCATGGTTCCGCGAATAAGAATCACTGCACTCGACGCCGATATGCCGTCTGATGTGGCAGTCACAACGGTCACGAACAGCCCGTACACGCGACTTCCCGTGTTCGATGGGACTATCGACCGCATCATTGGGATGATCCATGCCAAGGACGTCGCACGCCTCGTTGCTATCGAGGGTGGTGAGCTGTCGCTGCGGGCGCTGGCTCGTCCTGTTCTCGTGGTTCCGGCTTCGATGCGGGTCGATCAGCTGATCACTCGCATGCGCGAGGAGCGCCGACAGCTCGCGATCGTCCTCGATGAGTACGGCGGCACCGCAGGGCTCGTCAGCATCGAGGACGTGCTCGAGGAAGTGGTTGGGGACATCGCCGACGAGTTCAAGCCACCCGATCTCGGCCCCGAGCGACTCCCCGACGGGCGTGTCCGGCTGCCTGGAAGCATGGCACTCAGCGAAGTCGAACAGTGGATCGGCACTGTCTGGTCACAGGGGGGCTCACACACGGTCGGCGGGAGGGTCGTGGAGGGGTTCGGACGGATTCCACGCCCGGGTGAACGCGTCACGATCGAGGACGTGGACATCGAAGTCGAAGGCATCCGCCGTCATGCGGTCACCTTCGTGCTGGCGACTCCAGTCGAGGTTGCGCATCCAGGCGGCGCTGCGGATGGGGAAAAGGGATGACTGTCACCGCGGTCGTGGTCATACTCCTGCTGATCGCTCTCAACGGCCTCTTCGTCGCGGCCGAATTCACCATCGTTGGAGCACCGAAGGCGGCCATAGACCAGCTCGCGAGGAAAGGGAGCCGTCCCGCGCGCGCCGTTGCCCGCGTTCTGGGCGACCCTCTGCTGCAGGATCGGTTCATCGCCACAGCACAGCTCGGCATCACGGCAGCCAGTCTGGGGCTCGGCATGTATGGGGAGCATCAGCTCGCGGAGTGGCTGGCAGTGCATTTCGAGGCCATGGGTGTTGGCGGAATTGTCGCCGCGCATACGGTCGCCAGCATTACGGCGATCGCCGTTCTGACATACCTGCACATCGTGCTTGGCGAGATGGTACCGAAGACACTGGCACTTCAGCAGGCGCAACGCATGTCGTTGTGGATCGTGCCGGTGATGCGCGTGGTGCAGCTCGTCGTTTATCCGCTGGTGGTCGTACTCAATGGGATCGGCAACCTGGCGCTGAAGCTGATGGGGATTCAGAGAGGGCAGGCGAGCCGCGAGCATTACCGAACCGCTGACGAGCTGGCCTATCTCGTACGCGAGACCGAGGCAGGTGGGCTGCTGCGGAAAGAGTCGGCTGGCGTGGTGCAGGAGCTATTCGAGTTCGGCGAGCTCACTGCGGGGGAGGTGATGGTGCCGCGTGTACACGTGATCGGGATCCCGCTGGGCGCGGGGCGGGAGGAAATACAGGAGGTACTCGGCGATGGTTCGCACACGCGATATCCTGTGTTCGATGGTACCGTGGACCAGATTGTCGGCGTCGTGCATGTGAAGGGCCTGCTGCGTTGCCTGGCGACCGGTGACCGCGTCACGGAAACCCACATCAGGGCCGCGCCGTTCTTGCCCGTGACCGCGAAGACCGATCAGGTGCTTGCGGCGATGGGGGAGGAGCGCTCTCAACTCGCGGTAGTCATCGACGAGCATGGTGGTACGGCGGGGATCGTGACGATCGAGGACCTCTTCGAGGAGGTCGTCGGCGAGTTCGGAGAGGACGGTAGTCCACCGGAGATCTCAGGCGGAGGTGACGGTACTGTGCGAGTCGCGGGAACGGTGCGCCTCACCGATGCGAGCGCCGAGCTGGATACTGTGATCGCGCACGAGGAGGTCGAGACAGTCAGCGGACTGGTACTCGAGATTCTCGGGCGCGCTCCGGAGGTGGGCGACGTTGTCGTGTACGAGGGTGTGCGCATCGAGGTGACGGCGGTCGAGCGGCGCGGAGTGGCTGAAGCGCTCCTGACGCGAATGGCAGCCGGAGGCGACGATGAATCGGCGGAAAGTTGAGTGTGGTCTCTGCCGAGTGTTGGCCGACGGCCGCTGCTGCAGTCTTCTTAAAGAGGGCGATCTGATAGAGAGCGATCTGCGCTGCATTTGGCGAGGCACTGGATGACTGGGCCGCCTTCGCCACCCGAAGCGTGGCTTCGCGGCCCGGTAGATGACGTGCCGACGCAGCTTCAGCCCGTCGCGCATGCGCTGCTGCAGGCGCTTGAGGACGCCACGCAACTGACGGCCGACCTGGAACCGGAACGCACCTGGACCGCCCCGGGAAGCGCTGCCCCTGTCGGGTTCCACCTCCGGCACGCCGCGGGGAGTCTTGATCGACTGCTGACCTACGCTCGCGGGGAGAATCTGAGCGGAGAGCAGCGGACCGCGCTCGCTCACGAGAAGGACATTACCCCGGAAGTGAGCGCCGCCGAACTGCTGCAGACTCTCCGGGATACGATTGGACGCGCGATCGACCAGCTGCGTTCGACGCCGGAGGGAGGTCTCGACCACGCTCGTCCGGTCGGGCGGGCCGCCCACCCCTCTTCAGTCCGTGGGCTGCTGCACCATGCGGCTGAGCACACCGCGAGGCACATTGGGCAGATTAGCACCACGCTGAAAGCCCTGACGTGATAACCGCTGCCACTGCTGACCTGCGATCCTTGTCGATCAGGCGATCCTCGAAGACCGATGATTGACACGTTCGCCATCGCACCTGCCCAATCGAGAGCGCTGTGGGTCGTGATGGGACTCATACTGCTGGTGCTGCTCGCACCGGCCATCCTGATTCTCGCCACGTCGCTGGGTTCGCTACACAGCCGCTTCGAGGTTTCCGACGCGGGACTGCGTCTGCGGGGCGACCTGTATGGACAATTCATCCCCGCGCATGCGATCCGCGGCTCTGAGGTGAGGGTCGTGGATCTGACGACCGAGCGTGCCCTGGCACCGGCTGTTCGAACGATGGGTACTGGGCTGCCGGGGTACCGGTCGGGCTGGTTCCGCCTGCGCAACGGCGAGAAAGCTCTTCTGTATCTCACCGACGGAAGTCGCGCGGTCTATGTCCCGACGAGCCGCGGGTACAGCGTGCTCGTGAGTCCACGCGAACCGGAGCGACTCGTGAGGCGCCTGCAGGAGATAGCGCCAATTCCCTGAGCGAGCAGCGACCAGCCTGGGGGCGTTGAAACAACGGCAACGCCGATAACGTAATGGGTCAGAGCTGCTGGCAATCTCCTCTCGAACCAGGCGCAATGACAAGAAACGTCCGGCTGTTCACGCTGGCGGGGATCTGCCTGCTGATCGCCGCTCCTGGCGCAGCACAGGAGCCTCGGCGTTCGCTCGACCTGACGGTGAATGACGTCGGGATCAGCATCGGTGACTCGCGCCGGGTCGTGGGACTTCGACTGAACTTCCGCGATCGCCACATGGAAGAGGTCGTCGGGATCAACGCTACGATCTGGTCGCCTTACGAGTACACCGGCAGAGTTCGCGGACTTGCTCTCGGCGTTCCCATGACCGGCGCACGGCGCATCGACGGTATCGGGGCCGGGATTTTCGGCGTCGGGGCGAGTGAATCCATTCGCGGACTGGGGATAGGTGGGATTGGACTGGGCGCGGGCAATGACATACGTGGTATCGCCGTCGGTGGCATAGGCCTGGGCGCAGGCCAGGATCTCCATGGAGTCGGGATCGGAGGCATAGGTGCGGGTGCGGGAGGAGACGTTCGAGGGCTGGCCATCGGCGGTGTCGGTGTCGGAGCGGGCGGTAACGCCACCGGTATTCTCGTGGGAGGAGTCGGAGCGGGCGTGGGTGGTGACCTGCGAGGGCTTTCCCTCGCCGGCGTCGGCATCGGCGCCGGCGGCCGGGTGCAGGGCTTGACCATCACTGGCGTAGGGATGGGCGCAGGCGGTGACGTTACGGGAGTGCAGATCGCCGGAATAGGAATCGGGTCGGGCGGCACTCTCCGATGGCTGAGCATCGCCGGGATCGGTATCGGCGCGCCGAACATCGAGGGCGCAGCCATCGCGACCGCAGTTGGCGCTCAGGAGGCGCGCGGGCTGATACTCGCGCCCGCGTACTTCAGAATCTCCGACGGCGGCCGGATCAACGGGCTGAACATCAGCGCATTCAACGACGTTCGTGGCACGCAGCAGGGGCTTGCGATCGGGATCTTCAACTACGCGCGGCATTTGGACGGCGTGCAGCTCGGTGTGCTGAACTACGCCGCGAACAAGCCGCGCAGTACGCGGCTACTGCCGGTGCTGAACTTCGCGCGCAGCCGCTGAACCACCGCTGACTCGCCACTGCGGACGCGCTTTCGAGCGGATGTTGCGCCCACCGGTGTGGACTCAACCTCCGGATCGGGTTAAATTTCACCGCTTCGCCCAGAAGCGGAAGATTCGGCAGGGCAACGGTTTGCAGCCTGCGTCTCCCGTAGCCGGTGAGGCCTGGGCAAGCGCGCCAGTAGCTCAGTTGGATAGAGCAGCAGCCTTCTAAGCTGCGGGTCGGGGGTTCGATTCCCTCCTGGCGCACCATCCGCAGCAAGCTTCGCCTCCATAGCTCAACTGGCAGAGCAGGGGACTCTTAATCCCAAGGTTG
>CAZOAT010000073.1:0-12734 GCA_964577965.1 uncultured Gemmatimonadaceae bacterium
AGGAGGCCCGCAGCCGGACGCAGCTCTCGAAGCGCCGGCGCCGGGTCCCACATGCGGAAGGCCTCTGTGAAGAAGCCTGTTCGATCGCCTTCGCTCAGAAGCCGCTGAGCTACCTCGACCCAGTGACGCTGATAGTCCGCACGCTGCCAGAGACCTAGCGGGCGCGAGGGGCTCGTCTCCTCCGCCTAACGTGATTGGAGTTTAGCTGCGGCGCCGTCAGCTTGTGCTGCAGCGGGTCAAGTAATTGCCGCTTCCTTGTCGTGTGACGCTCGGTGTTGCACTTCAAACTTGACCTCAGATCTCGGCGGGGCGCTGCCGCAGCCGCGACGGGCGTCTGCACGCCCCGAATGCAGGCCGCCCCGGAAGCGCGACACGCGCTCCCGGGGCGGCCTTCCCAATGAGGGTCGGTCAGTAACTGACCGTCACATCGGCGGAACAGGTCGAAGTGCCCGCGTTACATACGTGGTACGTCACCGAGCCGCCGCCGCGCCCGAGGTTGTCCGTGGTGGACGTGCCCGAGACGGACTTCAGGAAGCTGCCATTCCTGAACACATCCACGCTGGACGTCGCGCCCGTCCAGTTGAGTGACGCGGTGGTGACACCGCGGAGCTTGGACGTGCTCACGTTCAAGTTGATGCCGGTGGACGGAGCGGTAACCGTGACGCTCTGCGCCTGGCTACCCGTCGCGCCGTCGTCATCCGTGACGGTCAGCGTCACCGTGCGAGTGCCGCCCGACGCGTACGTCTTGTTCACCGTCACGCCGCTGCCGGTGGTGCCGTCGCCGAAGTTCCACGCGTACGACGTGATGTTCCCATCGCTGTCGCTCGAGCCGCTGCCATTGAAGCTGCAGGCGAGGTCGGTGCAGCTGTAGGTGAACGACGCCGTAGGCGGCTGGTTGGTCGGGTCACCGCCACCTCCGGCGCCGATGAAGAGCGTGTACAGGAGTCGATTCGGCGTGCCGTTGCTCACGCTCCGGCTGTGGAGCGAGATCTTGTTGAGCGAGGCGTTGTTGACCAGCGCCTGCGCCACCTGTGCCGGTGAGGCCGAGGAGTTGGCCGTGAGGTAGAGCGCGGCCGCGCCGGTCACGTGCGGTGCCGACATCGACGTGCCACTGATGGTGTTCGTCGCTGTGTTGCTCGTGTACCACGCCGACGTCACGCCGACGCCCGGCGCGAGGATATCGACGCAGGGCCCGTAATTGGAGAACGAGGCCTCGCTGTCACTGCTGTTCGTAGCACCTACCGTGATCGCGTTCGGCGCGCCCCCAGGGCTTTGCTTGCAGGCATCCTGCGGTCGGCCGAGGAAGTCACCGTTGCCGGCGGAGACGGAATAGTTGACGCCCGCGGCGATGGAGTTCTCCACGGCGTCGCGAAGTGACTGCACATCGCCGTATCCAAGGCTCATATTCACGACCGCCGGGCGGAGGCCGTTGGCCGCGACCCAATCGACGGCGGCGATGGCCATCGAAACCTGGCCGCCGCCATTGCAGTTCACAACGCGGGCCGCCCAGATCGGCGCGCCCTTGGCGACGCCCCACGTCGCCCCGGCGGCAGTGCCGGCGACGTGCGTGCCGTGCCCGTGGCAGTCTTCGGCGCTCCCGTGGCCATCGCCCACGAAATCACCGTTCGCGCCATTCGGCACGTACTGCACGCGCCCACCGAAGTCGTTGTGCGACTTCCGCACGCCCGTATCGAAGATGTAGACGTTCGTGCCGGACCCGTTGTTGTTGTACGTGTAGGTCCCGCTCAACGGCAGGTCACGCTGGTCGACGCGATCGAGTCCCCACGTGGCGCTTGTCTGCGTCGTCTGGTGCAGCACCGCCGCCGCATCCGGCTCGACATACGCCACGTTTGGATTGCGGCGGATCCCGTCGAGTGCCGTCGCCGGCAGCGAGGCCGCCATCCCCTTGATTGCCGTGCCGTACGTGAAGTGGAGTTCTCCGCCGCCTTGGGCGACGAGGGAACGGGCGAGGCCGGGGACATCGGTGACGCCGTCCTGAAAGACGACGATCACCCGTTCAGCCTGGCGGGCAATGCCCTGTTCGGGGGCCAGATTGGCCAGTTCGGGGGCCAGTGGAGCGGTCGGCGGGACCGACTCACCGCACGCGGCGAGCACAAGGCTCACGGCGACGGCGGAGAATGCTGCGATCCTACGCATCGAGGAACTCCTGCACGGGTGGGGAAATCCCCCCCGCATCTCGGGGGGCCGGCCACACGACCGGCGTGGAAGCGCACTGCCGCACCCAAATGGCGGATGCCGACCCGTTCGGGCCGCACGCTATCGTACGGCTTGTGCCGGTGGGCCGCAACTGGTGATCGGTGAACAAATACTCGTGCCGGTGCGCCGGCGCCTCGTCGCGCAGGAACCACGCGTAACCTTCGTTATGCGGTGCGGCCGGGCTCTGTCCCCCGTCTACCGACCGAGCACGAGCAGCACACCGGCCGCGATCGCGAGAATGGCCATGCGAAGGTCATCTGTGTGTGACATGCGCTGTGTCGACCTGACGGCTGCGAATGAGCCGTGCGGCCTCGCGAGTCACGCCGCGTCGGCTCATTCGCGGGTTAAGCAGACTATCGAATCGGAATGCATTGCAGGTCAACGGCCGTGTCGATAGGCCCGGCGAAGTGCTTCCGCACCTTTACGCCGGTGACTCACGCGTGCCCATCCTCGAGGATCGTGAGCTTGCGAGACGCGCGAACTTCGGCGACCCGATCCTGCACGAAGTCCACGCCAGTCGTTCCCATGCAGCGGCGTAGTCACAGTGACGCCTGAGTCAACTCGCTCGCGGAGAGCATCCATCACGTCGTTCACGAACGTGAGCTCAGTCATCTTTGTCTTCCCGGCACTAGTCGGCATCTTCAAGACCAGCGACGAGGTGCCGTTCAATAATCCCTTTTCAAGACGTCCGGGTCGTGCCACAAGGACCCCATCGCAGCTGAATCGGCTCGTGAGGATGACCTATTGCACCGACTTGGGGCATGGTTGAGAACGAGTGGGTCGTAGAGGGTGATCACGGGAGCTGATTGCGAGTCGCAGCACCGGCCCGTAGCGAAAAGTCTGTGCGTAAATCTACGAGTGACATTTCCCGATCCGCCGTGAAACGGCTCGCGGTGGCACCCGGCGGAACCCTAGCAGAAACGCCCGGCAACGTGCCAGGCGTTCTTACGCCACAAACCAATACACTACAAGGACTTACTCAATCGGGACGGCGGGATTTGACCGGCAATGCCGCGAGCCGCAGGCGAGCGGCGGCGGAAAGAAGCCCGGCGGCCCGAAAGCAACAAGGAGCAGGCGCCAGGCCTGCTCCTTTTGCGTATCGGGACGGCGGGATTTGAACCCGCGACCCCCTGAACCCCATTCAGGTGCGCTACCGGACTGCGCTACGTCCCGCTGAAGCAACAATCTACTGCAATGCCTGATCGGGTCGCGTGCGACCCCCTGATCCGAGACGGAGCGGCGCGACGTCGAGGACGCTGCCGCACGCGACTCCGGAGCGCGCGGCAGCCACCCCATTCAGGTGCGCTACCGGACTGCGCTACGTCCCGCCAAGAACCAATCTACTGCACCGGCCGCGAACGATCACGTAACTCGCAACGATCACGCAACTCGCGGTGAATCTTAAATTTACCTGTTTACGGCAACGCGGACAACTCGCGAGCGGACGGGAATTCACTCCGCGACGTATCGCTCACGCGCCACCGTCGGCTCGGCACCCGTCGGCGGCGCCACTTCCGCGATCCCGAGCATCCGCCGGGCCCTGTTCAGCGCGTCGTCGATGTTCCCGAACACGTTCTCCGACCCGATCTCCTCGAGCACTGCCGAGCCCGTGAGCGCCACGAGCGGCTGCATGTGCACGTCGGAGAGAAGCACCTCCGTCCCGTCGCGCCGGCTGCGGTGCACCACGTCTTTCAGCGCGTGCATCCCAGTTGAATCAAGGGCGAGCACGCCGCGCATCCGCACGATCAGCACCTTCGGCTTCCCTGCCACCAGTGCAAGCGTGTCCTTGAACGTCTCGGCAGCACCGAAGAAGAACGGACCATTGATCTCGTAGATCTCAACACCCTCCGGAATCGCGCGTCGGCTCACGGAGTTGGGATCCGGCACATCGCCTGTGAAATCGTCCTGCAGCTCCCTGGTCACGACGCTGACGTTCGTCACCTCCGACATCCGCCGGATGAACAGGAACGCCGCCAGCACCATCCCGACCTCGATGGCCACGGTGAGGTCCACGAGCACCGTGAGCGTGAACGTCGTGAGCAGCACCGCGACGTCACTCTTCGGCGATCGCATCTCGGACCTGAACGTGCGCCACTCACTCATGTGATAGGCGACGACGACAAGGATGGCAGAGAGTGTCGCCATCGGGATGAGCGACGCCCAGCGCCCGAATGCGACGGTGATCAGCAGCAGCACGACCGCGTGCACCATTCCCGCCACCGGCGTCCGCCCACCGTTCTTCACGTTCGTCGCCGTTCGCGCGATGGCCCCCGTTGCGGGCATCCCCCCGAAGATCGGCGTCACAATGTTCGCGACCCCCTGCGCCACGAGCTCCATGTTCGAGCGGTGACGCCCGCCGATCATCCCGTCGGCCACTACGGCGGACAGCAGCGACTCCACTGCCCCGAGCAACGCGATCGTGAACGCGGGGCTCACCAGCGCAAGCACCTCGGCGAACCCGATGCGCGGCAACCGCGCCTCCGGCAGCGACGTCGCGATCTCCCCGAAGCGCGAGCCGATCGTATCGACCGGAAGGTTGAGCAGGTGCGCCAACGCGGTCGTGACGACCAGCGCCACGAACGGAGCTGGAACCCGCCGGCTGAGCCGCGGCCACCACACGATGATCGCCACAGCTGTCACCGCGAGTGCAACCGCAAACGGATTTATGGCTGTCGCCTGCGCGTACGCCGTCCACTTGCCGATGAAATCCGGAGGGACTGCTCCAACGTTCAACCCGAGGAAATCACGGATCTCGCCGGAAAAAATGATGACGGCGATCCCGCTGGTGAAACCGGTCACCACCGGATGCGGGATGAACTTGATCGCGCCACCGAAACCGGCGAGGCCGAAGACGACGAGCAGGACCCCGGCCATCATCGTCGCCACGATCAGTCCGTCTATGCCGTACTGCTGCACGATTCCGTACACGATCACGACGAACGCCCCGGTCGGGCCGCCGATCTGAACGCGCGATCCGCCAAGGGCTGAGATGATCAGCCCTGCGATGATCGCCGTCCACAGCCCACGGCCCGGCGTGACCCCGCTGGCGATGGCGAACGCGATCGCCAGCGGAAGGGCGACGATCCCCACAATCACGCCCGCGATCACGTCGCTCCTGAACTGTGCCCGATCGTAGGACTGCATGACCGTGAACAGCTTCGGTACCAGCATCGTTCGGGTGTTCAAATTGGTCGGGCTGATTGCCGGACGGCGCCTGGCTGGATCACCGGCAGGCGGCCATCAGTGGCGCCCGGCGATCCGAGGGAGTCCGACTCTGCGGCTCACGCCCTCAATGGCAGTTGGTGGTGCCGCTGTCGGAAAAAGACGCGCCGAACGGTGCTACGAATTCCCAGTCGTATCGGTCGTCGTATAGCGTGAGCTTGAGCAATCCGTAGGTCTCGTTGGTCCGCGCTTCACTGTTTCTTGCCGGCCGACCGAACGGATACAGCGATCGCCCGCCGGTTCCGATTATGAACTGCCTGATCCCGCGCTGTTCGTCCACCTCCCCCTTGGGATTCTGCCTGGCGAAGCGCTCATAAACGTGATCGTGTCCATTCAACACGACGTCCGCACCGGCTTCGTACAGGGCCTCCCATAACGGCAGTATTTCCGCCCGGTACCTGCGTTCCTCGCGCACCGAAGAGAACAGCGGCCGGTGCCAGTACGCCAGCACGCAGCGGTTGGTGTTCTCCGCCAGTTCTTCCCTCAACCACCGCTCCTGCGGAGAGCCTCGGCGCGTCTGGATCTCGCTGTTGAGAACGATGATATGCCAGCTTCCGAGGCTGTAACTGTAGTATCCCCGCCCAGACCGGCCTGCCGCGTCCCCAAAGTAGTTGTAGTACGGGCGGGCGCCTGCGGTCATGTAGTCGTGGTTGCCCGGAGTTGGACGGGTGCGGTCCTTATGGCGGCCCCACGCCCGGTCATAGCAGTCGCGAAACTGCTGGAACGTCCCGGTGGGGTAGGCGTGATCCCCAGTGGTGAAAATCGTTCCCGGAATCGTGTCGAGAATCTCCGCGGTCAACCTGTCGCCGTCGCTCTCGCACCCGGCGATGTCGCCAGCCCCGATCAGCACAGCTGGCTCGCTCGACGTACCACCGGTCGCCTCTGCGCTCGCGGCGACCGCGGTGCTGTCGGGGGCGGCCGCAGAGGGAATGGCCGTCGCGGACGCATCCGGCGGGGGGGTCTGTCCGCTGAGGGTGCACCCCACCAGCGCGATTACGGCAACAGTAAACCAGCGCGTCGAACGGAACACGTCGGGTCCTCGGATTGGGCACGTTTAAATCGGCGCCACCTCCGGGGCCGACACACAAAAATACCCCGCAGCCCGAAGTTCGACACTCCTTGAATTGATCCGAGCTCGCTGCCACAGCGGAAGGGGCAGGTTCCCGGCGGCCCCCGGTTACCGTTTTCTGCGGATCGCCTTTACGAGTTCATCTTTTTTCATCCTGCTCCTGCCACTGATGCCTTCATCGGCGGCGATGTTCTCCAGCTCGTCGCGGGTACGCGCCTCCAGGCTGGTCCGCGGATTTCCGGTTCCCTGGGTACTCCGCTTTGGGGTTCTCCCCTCCTGACGGCGATCCTTGTTCACGGTACGGGCAGCGATCTCCTCAGCCCGATCCTCGGCAACGCCGCGGTCCTCGTAACCTTCCTTGATGTGCTCGTACTTCCGCTCGTCCTTGCTGCTCCAGCTTCTGGGCATCTCTGCTCCCGGTTGAGGCGATCCGCAAGGTGAGCGCGCAAGATTCGAGCAGACAGGCGAAAAAGAGACCAGGTGACGGCCGAGCACGAGCCATTGCTCCCGACACGGCATCACCGTTGCTCGTGTGGCAGTCGTCCAACGACCAGGGAGGTCAGATGCCCACGAGAAGAGGAAACCAGGTGAAACCGCCGAAGGCGGCGGCACGGCAGGAAGCAGCCGCTCAGAACATGGGGAAAGGATCAGCGGCCAAGATCGACAATATCACTCGCCGAAAGGAGGAGCGCCGGGCGAGCAATGCTGACAGGCCGGGCCAGGGAGAGGCTGGAAATCGCCACATCGACTCGCCGACGGAACGGGATCGGGGTCCGGTCGGGGTGAAAGGTCGCGGCGCCCCAGGACAGTCAAAGCCCGGACGGCGGTGAGATCCTGCAAGAGAGCCCGGTGAAGGTGGCCGCGGCCTGCTAATTTCCCGCGCGGCGGCATCTCACCTCAACATCATTTTCAATGCACTCAGTGCTCGTGACCGGTGGCGCTGGCTTCATAGGATCGCACGTGGCAGACGCGTTGCTGGCCGAGGGTTCGTCCGTAACCATTCTGGACGATTTCTCAAGCGGAAAAAGGGAGAACGTTCCGCCTGGTGCAACTCTCGTGGAAGAATCCATCCGGTCGCCGGCGGCTGCCGCGCTCGTGCACAACGGCCAGTTCGATACGATCGTGCACTGTGCCGCGCAGATGGACGTTCGCAAGAGCGTCACGGACCCGGTACACGATGCGATGTGCAACATCATAGGAACGCTGAACCTGATGGAGGCCGTGCGTGCCGGATCGAAGCACACCCGCGTAATCTTCACTTCCACAGGCGGCGCGCTGTACGGTGATTTCACGGTTCCGCCAACCGTTGAGACATCCGCCAAGGATCCCGCGTCGCCCTATGCTGTCTCGAAGCTCGCGGCGGAGTACTATCTCGCCTACTACGGGCTCACACACGGGCTGGACGCGGTCGTGCTGCGGCTGGGGAACGTTTACGGGCCGCGGCAGGATCCGCACGGTGAGGCCGGTGTCGTCGCGATCTTCTGCGGTCGTATCGCTGCGCGGGAGCCGCTGACCATCTTCGGCTCTGGTGAGCAGACCCGTGACTACGTGTACGTCGGGGACGTCGTCCAAGCCGTTAAGCTGGCTGCTGCTCGCACCCCTCCGCCCACAGGCAGGCTGGACGAGCGTGCTTTCAATATCGGGACAGGCGAGGGAACTTCGGTAAACCGGCTCGCTCAGCTGCTGCAGAGCGTCGCTGGAAGCAACGTGCCGGTGACGCATGCTCCCGCGCGCACTGGCGAGCAGATGGCGTCGGTCCTCGACAGCACCAAAGCCGCGGCTGAGCTCAAATGGCAACCTCTCGTCGTGCTTCCGGCAGGGCTGGCGCTTACCTACGAGTGGTTCACGGCGGGCGCCAAGCCGGCGCTGCCGACCGGCTGATCAGCGGGCGGCCGGAAAAGCGAACATGTGTCCAACATAAAAGTCACCGAACTCCGCATAGTCGGCGCTCGCCTCGTCGAACCGCATTTCCGTGACGAGTCGCTTCACGTCCAGGAGGTCGCGTGTGAACAGAGTGACGCCCCATTCCCACTCGGAGAGGCCAATCGCTCCGGTGATGACCTGCAGCACACGGCCCGCGTACTTCCGACCGGTCATTCCGTGAGCTCGCATCAGCCGACTGCGCTCGTCCAGTGTGAGTGCATACCAGTTCTGCGCCGGCCCCCGGCGCTTGGACATCGGATAGAACGACACATGCCGCATGTCTGACGGGCACGGCGGATACAGCCTGCGGCGGGCATGCTCCCTGTCACGCTCCGCCGCAGCCCGGGTCGCGAGCTCCCGCGCGTAGGTCTCATCACCGACTGAGCCCCCGCGGTCAATGGCCTCGCGGGCGAGTTCAGCGGTAAGGTGATACAGCCCAGCCTCAGTCACTCCAAGCTGAGACCAACCGCGCTCCAGCCCGTCCGGGATCACGGCGGCGAGGGTCCAGCGCGCCTCTTCCAGCTCGTCGGCGGTCTCCCGAAAGTGAATCGCGAGCAGATCCGCCGGTCCGCCCACGAGTGATACCGCTGCGCTCCAGCCGCGCCCGCCAAGGCGCTCGTTGCTGGCATGCACGGTGTCGGCAATCGCCTCGAGCAGACGCTGGCGTGCGGTAGCCGGAGTGCGAAACCGGAAGGTGTCGTGAAGGGAGAACCACCCTTCAAGGGTCTCGGGCGGGTGAGCGGCCTGCCGTTCAGAACTCGTCATGGGCGACGGCTGCGGCTCTGTTCGCGACTATCAGGCCGAGACAGCGGGGTCGTTGCCGCTTCCATGCAGCCGACGCGCCAGATGGCTCTCCACGAACATCAGCCCCGACTCGCCCGCGCGGCGGATCATCCGGAGCAGCGTATCCATACTGGACACCTCCTCCAGCTGCTCGCTAACGAACCAATCAAGGAAGGTCTTGGTGAGGTGCTCGTTCTGCTCGATGGCCAGATCCATCAGCGTGTTGATGCGATCGGTGACGTTCATCTCCCACTCGAGCGAGAGCTGCACAGCCTCCTCAGCGGAGGCAAACTCCGCCTGCGGGGCTTCGATGACCGGAATCCGAAGCGGCGCGTCCGCATCGACAACGTACTTCACTATGCGCATGGCGTGATCGCGCTCCTCCTCTGCCTGCTGCGCGAAATGATGCGCGAGCTCAGGAAGGCCTTCGGCGTCAAAGTACGAGGAGATCGCCACGTACTGCAGCATGGCACCGAACTCTGCGCCGATCTGCTCGTTGAGGGCGTCCGCTGACTGCTGGCTGATGAGCATGATGGTTCCGTAGGTCTGAGTACGGCTGAATCAGTTACACGCCTTATGCTAGCCACACCGGCATGCGCAGGCCACCTTCATTCCGCTTCGAGTGACGCCAGATCGAGCGGTCGGGTGTCCATCGCAAGCATCCCGTCAGGTGAGCGCGGCCATTCTCCTTCCGGCTTGTCCCAGTACAGTTCGATTCCGTTCTGGTCCGGGTCACGCAGGTACAGCGCCTCGCTGACGCCGTGATCGCTCGCGCCGTCCAGTGCGATCCCGGCTGAACGGAGCCGACGCAAGGCGTCCGCGAGGGTGTCGCGCGTGGGATACCGGATGGCTACGTGATACAGGCCGGTTGCACTGCGTGGTGGCGGTGACCCACCCTGGCTGTGCCAGGTGTTGAGTCCAATGTGGTGGTGGTACCCGCCGGCCGAGATGAACGCCGCCTGAGGACCGTACCGCTGCCTCAGCTCGAACCCGAGCACGCCGCAGTAGAAGGAGAGTGACCGCTCGAGATCCGCGACTTTCAGATGCACGTGCCCGATGGTGACACCCGGATCGATCGGGGTCGTCTCCGGTGTTGCGCGTTCGGAGCTCACGGTTCGAGTTCCACGCGCAATGCGAAGAACTCCAGAAGATCCTTAAGGGTGATGACTCCCTCGAGATGACCGTTGCTCGTTACGAGCAGTCGGGACTGACCTGAGCTGCGCATCAGCTTGAGCGCCTCCATTGCGTCCGCGTCGGGAGAAATTGTGTTGGCCTCCGTGCATCCGGAAGCGATCTGCGCCACCTGCTTCGAGTCCCACTCATCGCGAGGCAGACTGCGGATCTGCTTCACCGTCACGCAGCCGGCGAGCCGGCCGTCATCCACTATGGGATACAGCTTGTGATGGTGGCGGTAAACGTAGTCCTCCACGAGTTCTCTCACGGAAATCCCGGAAGACACCGTCACGGGATCTGACTTCATGAATCGACGCACCGGTTCGCCCTCCAGTGCGCGGCGGAGCAGTACCTGCTGATAGGAAGCACCTGCGAGGCCACGGAGGAACATGCCGAGCACGAAGTACCAGATTCCCGGCACGAGGCCGCCGGTCAGGAATACCGCTACACCGAGTGCCATCAGCACCAGTCCGAAACCCGATCCCACTTTCGATGAGATGCGCGTCGCGCGTGCGAGATCACCGCTGCGGTGCCAGAGATACGACCGCAGGATCCGGCCACCGTCCAGGGGAAAAGCCGGCACCATGTTGAATGCAGCGAGAATGAGGTTCAGGCCGCCCAGATACTGAACGACTTCGATGGCGGCAATCGGGAACGCCCCCGACAGAGTAGCGGCGATGCCGAGGAGCGCTCCTCCGATGACTACGCTCGCGAGCGGCCCCGCTGCAGCCATCATGAACTCTGCGCGCGGGCTCGGCGGCTCTGCGCTCATTTCCGCAACCCCCCCGAATATGAAGAGAGTGATTCCCTTCATCGGCAGGTCGTAGCGGCGCGCGACGACGGCGTGAGAAAACTCGTGCAGGACGATCGAGCCGAAGAGGCCGACTGCGCCCGCGACTCCCATCATCCAATAAGTGGCCGGAGCAAAACCAGGCAGAGCAGCCGGGAAATAGCCGACGGCAAGCGTCCACGTGACCAGCAGCGCGAGGACGAACCAGCTCGCGTCGAGCCGGATCTCGAATCCAGAGAGTGAGAAGAGGCGGTAGCCTTTACCGAACATGCTCGGGTTGTGAAGTCAGTGGATCCCAGCGCAACGTCCGCACCAGATCACGGTGGTACGGAGCCGGAGAGCGGCTGAGGATGCAGCGACCGGACAGACAGATCCCCGGCGCCCGCAGGGCACCGGGGATCTGTTCTGATCAAGATCCATGAGCGGGCGATGGGACTCGAACCCACGACGTCCAGCTTGGGAAGCTGGCATTCTACCAACTGAATTACGCCCGCGAGTGTGAATACCAATATAAGCCGCTCCGGGTCGCCCGGCCACTCGACACTGCCTTGCTCACATCCATCGGCGCAAGCGATAGTAGAGCGTACCGGCGGTCTCGTAGAACCACAGCTGCGTCGCGCGCAGCCGATCACGCGGTTTACGCAGAGTTCCGACCGCAACATCGCGCGCATCGGCGGGAACACAGCGTACGGGGACGCCGACCCGCTCGAAGGTTGCGCAGGCGCGACGTGTGTGCAGCGGTGACGTGACGACCGCCACACGCTCCCAGCCCTCCGTCCGCGCCAGCGCGGCGACCGCCCGTGCTTCATCGCGCGTATTCAGCACCGGCGCCGTCCAATGAACTTCCAGCGTATCACCGACCAGCTGGAGAATGCGCCGCTGGTCGGTTATCGAGCTGAGAGGCCGGTCGATATCGCGGGTCACCACTGTGAGCACCAGCGGCACGGCGGCGGTGTCGTCCGCGCGTCTGGAAGCCCTGCCGAGCGCGATTCCGCTCAGCAACCGGTCGAGGCCGTCAGGGCTGAGAAACTCATCATCGCCCAGGCTGGAGGACAGCACCACCACGGCATCCACGGTCATCACCGTGTCCGCCCGTATCAGCGACCGCACGGGACGAGTCATGGCCGGCGTCAGCGCTGCCACCGCGGTGGTCGCGAGGATGAGTCCTGCCATGGCCCACACGAGGGGCCGCAGCGGGGTCGCGAAGAGCGCCGCAGCCGCGATCACGAACGGCCAGAACGCCTCGAAGCCGTACCAGTGGAGCGCGGTGAAGAGGCCGAGTGCGCGAGCTGCAACGAACATCAGCCCGCCGAGCACCGCTCCAGCGAGCAGACCGCTGGCAACGCGCCGGGCGCGGACGTGATTCAGTCGCGCCACGGTGCAGCTCCGGTGCAGGTTGGGATCGTCACGGGCTAAACGTAGTGTTCAGAGCGGCACCGCGCGCGCGACACACGGTGGAAACGAAAAGCGCCCGCTGCAAGCGGGCGCGCGGCCTACCGAGTGAGAGCCACAGGTGGGAATTGAACCCACGACCGCTCGATTACGAATCGAGTGCTC
>CAZOAT010000074.1:0-12732 GCA_964577965.1 uncultured Gemmatimonadaceae bacterium
GGTACACGCCGGCCCTGGACTGAAGTGCACCCGGAACAGGACACTGGAGCCAGCCAGACGCGGGGTCGGCCCTGGTCACCTCGCAGGACTCGGTCCCGACGGTCACCTGCGCGCCGGGCATGAGGTGCTGCCCGTGAACGGTAATCACGGTCCGCTCCACACCCCAGGCGAGGACTGGCACATAGTTGGGATCGACACTGGTTACCACCGGTGCTTCCGTGGGAGCCGGACGGATCGGCACCCTGAGGATGTTGGACGTCGCGCCGACGATGTAGTTCGCGCCGAGTCCCTCAGCCTTCCACTCCCCTTTCTCCACCTTGAACTCGAGCGTGCCGGCGGACTGGAAATAGAGCTGGTTCGGAAGTTCCAAAGTCATTGTAGAGGCCGTCCACCCAGTCGTCCTGCCGTTGGCGAGCAGCGGCTGCAGATGCCGCGCGTCTTCATACCACGATCCCTGGGGGTGGACGTACAGCCGTCTCCACGCCGTCTCGCCCGTCCGGCGCACGTAGTAGCGGTACAGGCGCCACGTCCACATGACGTCCCGGGCGTTAATGTTTTCTCCACGGAGCTCGACCGTCGTGATTCCCGTGCGCGGATCCACCATCAGTTGCGACGGGTAGGTGCCCGTGAGTCGTGGCGTCTCGACCGAATTCTGGGCGTTCAGGGCGCCGGTGACGGGGCTCAGGCCGAGTACAGCCAGCGTGGCGACCACGAGGGTGCAGGTGCGCAAGAATTCCTCCCTACCGATGCGGTGCGGAGCGAATCCGCGTGCACTTCCGGTGTGCCTGCCGCGCGCGGCGGCACGCGTCGGTTCGTGCGCGAGAACATCGCAGCAATGCCGGCTTGCAGTTACTGAATCAAGAGTACGGAAGATGAATCCGGGCAACAAGCTTTTTCGCCAGTATGCTGATGGCTCGAGCAAGCCCGGCTGCCGAAGTCCATTGTGTGATTGTCGGCGCCGGAGTCGCGCGCGGCAGCGTCCTCGACGTCGCTCCGTTCCGTCTCGGATCAGGGGGTCGCGGGTTCAAATCCCGCCGTCCTGATCGCGAACGAGACCATTAGGTCTGCTCGTTTTGCGCTCGGCCCGCCGGGCTCCCGAGGTGCCGTTTGTGGTTCGGTTTCAATCCCTGTCCTCCGGATACGCCGCCTTACACGCACTGCCGCCGGCTCGCATTACGCGAATCAAGGCGGGCCCTCTCCACGATCTGAGATAAGTTTCCGGCATGTGGAAGACAGCAGGTATGCACTATGGTCTGGTGCTGCTGGCCGTCGCTCCGTCGCTCCCGAGCGTCTGCCTGGCCCAGGGGATCCCGTTTAGCCAGCGTGGCGCAATCAGCCAGACCGTCGCATTCACCGGGATCACCGTTGAGTACAGCCGGCCCGTTGCGCGCGGGCGTGTGCTGTTCGGCGATTCCGCTGTCGTCCGCTGGGAACGCATCTGGCATCCCGGCGCAGATTCCGCCACCCGCATCTCGTTCAGCCATGATGTGCTGCTGGAGGGGCAGCGGGTGAGTGCCGGAATTTACTCGCTCTGGCTGGTCCCTCGCGTGCGCGCGCCGTGGACGCTGATCCTCAGCCGCGCGGCGTACGTATATCACGCGCCGTACCCCGGTGAGGAGAGCGATGTGTTGCGAGTCGAAATAACGCCGGAGCGCGGGGAGCACATGGAGACGCTCGCGATCTATTTCCCGGTCGTTCTGCGCGACGAGGCAATGCTCCGCGTGCACTGGGGCGACATGATCCTCCCTGTACGCATCAAGGCGCCGTACCGGCCGCCGGTTCCATCAGACGACGGCTGAAGCACAATCCCACACAACAGCCGTATTCCGCTGCCGAGGGCAACCGCCCGCACAGCCGGGATGCCTTAGGTCACTGAGGGTTGTCGCCCGCGACCGATCCTTCTCCCAGCAACGCGCGCTCCCAGAATATCAGCGTTGTCCAGAACTGGTAATCCTGGTTCGCCTTCTTGGCGAAGCCGTGGCCTTCGTCCTTTCCGAGGAGGTGCCAGGCCTCTCGTCCCTGAGCGCGCACAGCCGCGACAATCTGGTCTGCCTCCGACGCCGGGACGCGCGGATCGTTCGCGCCCGTCACAACCATCAGCGGCAGCCGCAACTCAGACACCCTTGTCAGTGGCGATATCTCCAGCAGCTTTGCGCGCTGCTCGGGATCGCGCTCGTCCCCGTACTCCACGCGGCGGAGGTCACGCCGGTACGCCTCCGTGTTCTCGAGGAACGTGACAAAGTTGGATATTGCGACGACACAGTTGGCTCCCTTCAGCCGATCACCGAAATGGATCGCGCTGGCGTAGCACATGTACCCACCATACGATCCGCCCGTGACGCCGAAGCGTGCGGAGTCCAGCGCTGGATGGCGCGCCAGCACGTCCAGGAACGCGCCGATGTCCCTGACCGAGTCCTCCCGGCGCAGTGGGCCGTCATCGAGCCCGACGAAGCGCTTGCCGTAGCCGGACGAACCGCGGACGTTGGGGTAGAACATCGCGACGCCGAGTTCGTTGATCAGGTAGTTGTTGCGACCCAGAAATCCCGGGCGCGCCTGGCTCTCGGGTCCGCCATGGATGCTGACGATCAACGGACGACGACCAGTGAATCGCGCTGCGTCCGGTAGGTAGAGGAATCCGGACATCTCTTCGCCATCGAAGCTCCTGACTTCTATCCGCTCCGGTTCGACGTTGGCGTTCACGTCGAGGCCGCCCGTCTCGCTCTTAGTCCAGCGGGTTGCCCGCAGAGTGCGAGGATCCACCGACCAGGCGTCTGCGGCACTGCGCGCAGATGTGAAGGTCAGGCCTATCTCACCCCACGGTGCGATTTTGAGGCCGCTCACGACGCCTGCGGGAAGCGCGTCCACGTTTCGCACCTGGCGTGTGCGCAGGTCGAGTATCCTGAGCCGGCTGCTGCCGGCCTCGCTGATAACGTAGGCGATGAAACTGCCGTCGCGCGCAATGTCGAACGACGTGACGTCCCATCTGGGCTCTGAGCTTATCGCGCTGAAAGCGCCGGTACTGAGATCGATGGTTCCCAGCCGCTGGAAATCGGAGGCCTCGTCCGACGTGACCCATAGCGTCCCATCAGGGGCGAACTGGGCATCGCCATAGGCAATCGGCTGGCTGTGATCGCCGATCGGTGTGAGGCGTCCGCCGGCGATGTCGAGCAGATGGAGGTTCGACTTGGTGATCTGGATGTACTCGCCGACCAAGGCCGATCGTCCGTCCGGCGCGAAATCCCGGATCCCCCACCCGCCGCCATTCACCTCCGCCACAATCCGGTCGGTGGAGCGGTCGCGCGGATCGACTATGTAGAGATCCGTGTCGCGCCCGTTGCGACGCGTCGAGCTGTACCCGATCAAGCGGCCGTCGCGGGACCACGCGCCGAAGAAACTGTTGCGACTGCGCCCGTCTGTAATGAGCGTCAGCCGGCCGTCGCGCAGTGTATAGAGCTGGTAGAACTCGTTTCCCCCAACGTCCTTCAACGCGAGCAGGACATCGCCCGTCGGCGACCAGCTGCCGCTCACACGCTCGACCTCGAAGCTGAGCTGCTCCCGCGTCCCCATCGGGCGCGCGACACGGTGGACCTGGTTGGTGTTCCCGAACCGTGTCGTTATCAGCATGGAGCTGTCGCGCGGCTGCCAGCCCGCGAAGCCTGCAGTCCGGAACTCCATGTACGGGCGGCTTCGCTCGGCAACCTCCATGGGAACCGGCGGAATCCCGTCGGCGACGAGCGCTGCGGGGCGCTCGACTGTGGCCGGTCCGGCTGCTGGTAGCTGCGCCAGCGCGGCGGCAGGGAGCGAGAGCATGACCGCGAGCAGAGAGAGGCGCACGGGGTAGACTCCAAAAAAGGTGTGGCGTTGAGCCATCCGCCGGAAATCGAGCTGCAATGACGTCGCCATGAGCCGAGCTTCAGAAGCCCTTGAAGGGAAGCGAGACGGGAGCCGGCGTGTACGTAACGAGGAAGGGGCCGTAAGCGATCGCTATCAATAGTACCGCCGCCAGAACCCAGAATCCCAGCCGGTCGAGTTTCGGTTCCCACCCCGCGGTCGAAGGGGCGGTGAGTGTCGCGGCGATAGGAATGTCTTTCGGACCCTCTCCCTTCCGCCCGGCGACGATGGTGAGCCCTATCGTGAGGAAGAACAGCATGACGCCGACGAACATGAGCGTGCCGCCAACCCCTGTGAGTATTCCGCCCAGGTCCCACGCCGGGTTGTCGTAAGTCGCCTGCGCGCGGAAGATGCGTCGCGGCATGCCCTCGAGTCCGGCTGAGATCATGCCGCGCGCGAAGATCAGGACGCCAATCGTGTAGAACCAGGTGGACGCGAGCGCGATCCCACGGCTGAACAGCGCGCGACCTGTAAGATACGGGATCAGCCAGTAAGCCACTCCCATCAGAGTGAGCGCGACCGCGGTTCCGACCGTCATGTGGAAGTGCCCCGGCACCCACGTGGTGTTGTGGATGACCTGGTTCATGGAGAAGCTGGCGTTAACGAGTCCGGTCGCGCCTCCAAACACGAACACGATCATCGCCATCAGTTGGGCCGCGACCGACGGATCGCCCCATGGCAGCTTGCGGATCCAGCCGAGCAGGCCGCGCCCGCCTGCTCGCCGGCCGCCGATCTCGAGCGAAGCCATGACGCTGAATGCGGTGGCCAGGCTGGGGAAGAACACGCCGAAGGTGAGCACGCCGTGCATCGCTTTCATCGTCGTAGGAATCCCCGGATCGGTGTACTGGTGGTGAAAGCCGGTGGGGATCGACAGCAGCAGGAACAGAATGAACGTGATGCGCGCGTAAGAGTCGCTGATCAGCACTCCGCCGACTTGCCGCGGAATCAGTGCGTACCACGAGACGTACGCCGGCAGCAGCCACGCATAGACGATCGCGTGGCCGGTGAACCAGAACAGCGTGCGCGTGAGGAGCGGATCCACCCTCTCCGTCAGTCCAAGGCTCCACGGCGTGAGGATGCCGAGAAACGACACAGCGATCGGGAGCGAGGCGAGAAACCACATCAGGTACGACACAACCGGGAGATACGCGAGCAGCGGAATGCGTGCGCCACGGTTGGCACGACGCCAGCCCCGCAGCACCACCAGCATGCTGAACAGTGCCAGCCACGTGCTCACGACAACAAGGGCCAGCCCTATGTAGAAGCTCCAGTGTGCCTGGAGCGGGGCGTACGCCGTGAACAGTACGCTGGCCTTGTTGCTGACGACCGCGTAGATCGTGAGCACGTTGCCGATCAGCAGCGCCGCGAACGAGCCCCACAGCAGCCGGCCATCGAGCGGCCGGCTCAGTGCCCGCGCCGTCATGAGCGGAAGGAATCCGTTGGAGAAGGAGAACGTGAAGATGAGGACGTTGGCGACGCCGTGCGCGGTGAGCCCCTGGTAGTAGGTCCTGAGCCCCGGGAACGCGCCGATGATGTCGATCTTCGCGTACGACAACGCGTTGGCCAGGCCGTGGAACACGCCCGCGGTGAGCGCCGCGTACCCGACGTACAACATCCAGCGGAGAGCGCGCTTCTGGTTGGCGGGCAGCTCATAGCCCGCGGTGTCGATGACGACCGGTGTCAACGCGCTCATTGCGCGCGCTCTTCGCTGGCCGGCAACTCAGGTCCAGCCACTGTCGGCTGCGGGGGCTCGACTATGAGCTTCCCCGCCATCGTGTGATGGGCGATTCCGCAGTACTCGTGACAGATCAGGAGATACTCGCCGGGGCGATCGAACTGGTAGGTATTTCGCGAGATCTGACCCGGGATGAGCATCATGTTGACGCGAGTGCCCGCGACGGCTAGCCCGTGAATGATGTCCACCGCGGTTGCGATGATGGTGACTTCCGCGCCAGCCGGAACCCGGATCTCTGCAGGGAGGAACACCCACGATTGCGCGACGACAACTGCTTCGTACTGGTTCGGTCCTGTCTGGCGGACTCCCGGCTGATTGAACGGAGGCGTGTTGTAAACGTTCGACGGTTCGAGCCGACCCGCAGCGCCCGGAAGGTGGATACCGTGGCCGACCGAGGCGTAGATGAGTGCCGCGCCGCAGACGACGAGGACTATCCCGCCGACGGTGACGAACGCCTTTTCGTAGCTGTGGACCTTCACGCGAGCGCCCTCCCGGTCAGCGGTCGAGAAGCATTACATACATGATCAACCAGACTGCACCGATGATCATGAGCATTATCATCGAGAGAAACAGGGTGCCGGTGGTGACGGGCTCCTCCTCTGGAGCCATTTCCGTCCGGGCAGGGTCGGTTGTACCGGTAGCGGGTGCGGTCTGCCGCGGAGTCGGAACTCCGCCGACGCTCTCGTCTTCGCGGCTCGTTTCTCCGTGCATCATGCTCCTCCGTGCTTTTGCCGGGTACCGCGTTTCGACGCGCGACCGTCGAGTCAGTCGAAACGGGCTCCCTCCCACCGTTGGATGACTCGTGCGAGACCCTTCAGAACGAACAGCAGCGCGATCAGCGCCGCAGCCGCGATGAGCAGTCGCACCACCTCGAAGTGGCCCGCGAACACCTTGTTGGCGGTCTCCCAGACGTAGGCGATAAGTGGGATGCCTGCGAGCACAAAAAGCATGATTGGCGGAATCAGCTGGCGCGGGCTGAGCGGTGCGTGTCGACGAGCACCATCAGATGTTCGTGGCCCCCTGGCTGACTCTACCATCGGCGTGAGTTATCGTGCATGAGGATGGGCATGTGTCTGCCAGACAGCCTGGTACCTGACAGCAGTGCTCGACAACCACCATGTATCGTTCGCCCCCTACTAAAATCTGCCGGACCGCAGTGCGCAATGGGCCTCGGCTCGCCAGGACCTTTTGATCGCGCGCACCCACCGTATCCTGCAGCCAGGACTGCGATGAACCTCATTGACGCCATTCAGCGGCGCCGTTCCATCAAGCGCTTCGACGGCCGCCCGCCCAGCCGGGAGCAGATCGAGACGCTGTTGGACGTCGCTGTTCTGGCGCCCAACCATCGGAACACCGAGCCCTGGCGGTTCTACGTGCTCGGTCCCGAGGCGCGCCACGCGTACGGCCTGGCGCTCGGAGAGCGCAGAGCGCGCAAGCTCGACGATCCGGACAGGGCCCGTGAAGTCAGAGACCGGACTGCCGCGGAGCACCGCGCGCTGCCGTGCATCATTGCAGTCGCGATGATCACCAGCGACAATCCGGAGATCCGCGAGGAGGATTACGCGGCGACCATGATGGCTGTACAGAACATGGCGCTGGCGGCCGTCGAGCTGGGACTCGGCACGCACATCAGGACGGGGGCGGTCATGGAAGATGCTGCCGCGCGCGCGGCAGCAGGCGTGGCGGAGGGGGAGCGGATCATCGCGCTCGTAAGCGTGGGGACGGCAGCCGAGCTGCCATCGGGCAGGCAGCGCACTGCCGCCGCCGCTCACACAACGTGGGTCCCTTAGGCCACTTCCGGGGGGGGAATGGAGATCTTCAGGGAGTTCGTGATCGAGGCAGCACACATGCTTCCCCATGTTCCGGCCGGGCACAAGTGCGCGCGCGTTCACGGCCACTCGTTCCGTATTCGGATCGTGGTAAGCGGCCCCGTCGGGGATGATAGCGGGTGGGTGATGGATTTCGCCGACCTGAAGGAAGCCTTCAGGCCGGTGCACGAGGCACTCGATCACCGCTATCTGAACGAGATCGAGGGGCTGTCCAATCCGACGAGCGAGAACCTCGCGAAGTGGATTTGGAAAAGACTTCGCCCGGGACTTCCGATACTTTCGCGCATCACGGTCAGCGAGACGTCTACGAGCGGTGCCACGTATGAGGGCCGGTAGCACGCCGTGTCTGGGACCGTGAAGGCGGATGCAGCTAATTTGCTGCTGGAGAGGTGAGCCGGGAGTCCTGTCCGGGCGCAGCACGGGCCCCACTACAGCTTGGAGAGCGATGCGCGGGACGATAGCGATTATGACCGGTGGTGGTGACGTTCCCGGACTCAATCCGGCAATCCGCGCGATCACGATCCGCGCGCTCCGCGAAGGGTATCGGGTGGTTGGCATCCGCCGTGGATGGGCGGGACTGGTGGACTACGATCCGAATCCCGGGGCAGACAACTCCGAGAACGTGGTGGAGCTCTCCGAATCGATCGTGAACCGCGCAGGGCGCACGGGCGGGACGTTCCTGCACACGTCGCGCACGCGCCCCAGCCACCTGCCCCTCGCGCGTGTCCCTCCTCACCTCAGCGGCTACACGGCTGAGATCAACGACGTCACGACGGACGTGCTCCGGAACCTGGAGCAGATGGGGGTCGATGTGCTGATCCCCATCGGTGGTGATGACACGTTGAGCTACGGCAAGCGCCTGCACGACGAAGGCGTGCACGTGGTCGGCATTCCCAAGACCATGGACAACGACGTCTACGGCACGGACTACTGCATCGGCTTCAGCACGTGCGTGACGCGTACCATCGAGCTGACTCATCGCCTGCGCACGTCGGCGGGGTCGCACGAGCGATTCCTGGTCATCGAGGTGTTCGGCCGCTACGCAGGTTTTACCGCACTGCTCCCGACGATGGCAGGTGCGGCTCACCGCTGTGTGATCCCCGAGTACGCGGCCGACGTGGGGCAGCTGGCCGAGCTGATGACCTACGACCGCAACCACAATCCGAGTCGCTACGCAGTGGTGCTCGTATCGGAAGGCGCAGCGCTGACGACCCATGGAGGCATGAGCTTCGAGAGCGACGAGGTGGACATGTTTGGCCACCGCAAGCTGGGCGGGGTCGGCGACAAGGTCTCGGCCGCCCTCAAGGAGTTCTCTCCGCAGTACAACGGCGGCCGCCGCATAGACGTCGTCAATCAGCGGCTCGGCTATCTCGTCAGATCCGGCGATCCCGATGCGCTCGATTCCATAGTGCCTATGGCGTTCGGGAATCTCGCGCTCGATCTGATCCTGCGGAAGGAATACGGCCGCCTCGTCAGCATACATCGCGGCACGTACGACAGCGTTCCCATACAGAGAGTGACTTCGGAGAAGAAAGTAGTGGACGTGTCCAAGTACTACAGTACCGACCGGCTTCGCCCGATCTATCACTTCGAGGGTGCTCCGCTGTTCATCATGACCAGCGACTGACCCGCGTTTCACCTCCCAGACGAAATCGACGATTCCGATGCCCGCCCGTATTCAGGTGCTTCAGATCACGCTTCAGGCACTCTCGTCCTTCGCCATTGCAGGCGGGTTGCTCTACGCGGCTATCCAGTTCCGGCACACCCGGAAGGCGCAGTCCGTTGCGAACTTCTCCAAGCTGGTCGAGCTCCAGTATCAGCTTCGCCATCTGCGCGTGGAGAATCCCTCACTGGCGTCGGTGCATGCACACGACGTCGAGAATCTGCGATCGGAGCGCGAGATTCAGGAATACTTCCTCAACCTCATGCAGCTCTCGCTGTTCGAGATCGCCTGGTACTCACACCGGGAGGGACAGCTCGCGGATGATTACTTCAAGTCGTGGGTGAAGCGCATGCGGCAGGTGGCGCGGGAGGACTCGTTCCGGCGCATGATCCGGAACCCGTCGGTCAAGATCATGCACGACGACTTCGAGGCCTGGATCACCAACCTCGTGGAAACGACAGAAGCCCGCGCTCCTGAAGGAGGGAGCCGCAGTGGGTGAAGAGGTGCTGCCGGAACAACGTGAGAGAAGATCGCTGGCCGCGATCCCGATTTCTCCCTCGTTCCACGCCCGTCGAGCGGTTGCAGGGCGAATGGCGCAGACCATGCGTTTAAGTCGGGCGTCACTCAAACATTCCAACCAGGAGACGTCATGGCTGACAAGAGAGGCTTATCCGACGAAGCTCGCGACAGGAACCCCGGTACGGGCGAGAAGGTCGGGCAGGGTGTTGGAGGCGTTGGCGGTGCACTCGGCGGCGCGGCGATTGGGTCAGTCGCTGGTCCGATTGGTACCGTCATAGGCGGTATAGCCGGCGCCCTCGGAGGCTGGTGGGCCGGCGAGAAGGTCGGGCGCGCAGCCGAGGACTTCCCGGAGCAGGAGCCGCACTACCGCGAGCACTTCAATCAGCACAAGTCCGAGAAGCTCCGCTGGGACGACGCGCAGATTGGCTATGGCGTTGGCCACGTCGCGGGGCGAAACCCGGCTTATCGCGGGCAGAGCTTCGACAAGATCGAGCCCGAGCTGCGCCGCGGCTGGACCGATCGCGACCGTGATTTCGAAACGATGCGGCCGTACGTGCAACACGGCTTCGAGCGGACTTCCCGCTCAGACTGGAGCGAGTTGTAAGCAGCGGAGAGCACGGCGAAGCAGGCACAGGGCGACCTGTGCCTGCTTTTTTCGGTTCGCATTCCCGGGCCTGAACGTTCCAGTTGCGAGGCGCCGACTGGTGTTCACCTCCCTGGGGGCGGAATAGCTTCCCTGCCGGGAGCAAGACTTGAATACAAGGAATCGCACTTTCGGGTACGCATTCGCTGTCCTCTGCACGGCGATCGCAGCGGGCCTCGCCCTCGTGGCCCAGCCTTTTCTGCGTCAGACGGTGCTTGCCGCATTCCTTGCGGCGCTGATCGTGGTGGCCAGGTACGCCGGTACGGGACCCGCGATCCTCGCTCTCCTGCTCTCCGGCATCGTGGCGGATGGCGTGTTCATCCCGCCGGAGGGCGCCCTCGGATTCCGCTCCCCCGCTGATACCGCGCCCCTGGTGATCCTGGTCCTGCTGGGGGCGCTGATCGTATTTGTCAGTCACCGCGCTCGGCGTGACGAGTGGCAGCTCCGCGTGCAGGCAGCCGAGCTGATGGAGCAGGCCGTGGAGCTCGAGCAGCAGATGGAGAGCACTCAGTCGCTGCAGATCGAGCTGGAACTCACCAATGAGCAGTTGGAGTCTGCCAACCGGGAACTGGAGCGCAATCGCGAGTTTCTCGAACAGGCGCAACGCAGTGCCAGCCTGGGAAGCTGGGAGTGGGACATCGCGGTTGACGAGGTCACGTGGTCGGACGAGCTGTACCGCATATACGGTTTCGAGCCGCGGAGCGTGGCGGTCACCTTCGAGACCTTCACTGAGTTCCTGCACCCGGACGATCGCGAGACGGTCGTTCGAACGGTTCAGGAGTCGCTGAGATCCCAGGCCGCGTTCAGCCTCGACTACCGGATCGTCCGGCAGGACGGCGTCGTGCGGTGGCTGGAAGGCCGGGGCCGCGTGATCTGCGATGAAAGCGGCAAGCCGGTCCGAATGGTAGGGAGTGGACAGGACATCACCGAGAGACGGCGTGCTGCTGAGGCGCAGCGATTCCTCGCCGAAGCGGGGGAGACTCTGGGGTCGTCGCTCGACTACGCTCACACCCTTTCCACGGTGGCCAATCTGGCGGTCCGGGAGCTTGCCGACTGGTGCTCAATAGCGATCGGCGACTCCAGCGGGAGATACGAGAACATCGCCGTAGCGCACCGCAATCCAGATCGGGTGAAGTGGGCCGAGGAGTGGACGAAGGCGCATCCCCCGCGTTACGACGCGCCGACGGGAACGCCCAACGTACTGCGGACGGGTAAGCCTGAGGTATATCCGCGCATCCCGCCGGAGATGCTCCGTGCTGCGGTCGAGTCAGATGAGGAGCTGCGTGCTCTGGAAACCCTCGGCCTTTATTCTGCGATGACCGTCCCGATGATCGCCCGCGGCCGGACGCTCGGGGTCATCACCTTCATCTCTGCGGAGTCACGCCGTGAGTTCAACTCCGACGACCTGTGGCTGGCTCAGCGCCTGGCAGGTAGGGCCGCGTTCGCGGTGGACAACGCGAGACTGTACGAGGAGGCGCGCCAGCTGCAGGAGGTCGCTGAGCAGGCAAACCGGGCCAAAATGGATTTTCTCGCAGCGATGAGCCACGAATTCCGCACGCCGCTGAACGCGATCGCCGGGTACGCCCAGCTCCTCGAGCTCGGCGTCCACGGAGAGCTCACAACCGACCAGCGGGAATTCCTGGAGCGACTGCAGCGGAGCCAGCGACATCTGCTCGGCCTCGTGGAGGAGGTGCTCAGCTTCGCCCGGATCGAGGCCGGGACGGTGCGGTACGACCTGACCGAGGTCACGCTCAAAGACCTCGTCGCGCGCGCGACGGAGATGACCGCGCCACAGATGCGCTCCAAGCAACTCGACTTCGCGCTCGAGGCGGGCGACGGTGAAATTCGAGTTTGTGCCGACGCGGCGCGGGTGGAGCAGATCCTGATCAACCTGCTCTCCAATGCGGTGAAGTTCACCGAAGATGGCGGCCGAATCACCGTTGGATGCCGGCAGGATGACGGCGAGGTCGTGGTTTCCGTCGCCGACACCGGAATTGGAATCCCCGGGGATCAGCTCGAAGCTGTATTCGAGCCGTTTGCACAGCTGCCGCATGCAGGCTCCAAGCGTTCCAGCGGCGTAGGGCTGGGCCTGGCTATCAGCCGTGATCTCGCGCGCGCAATGGGCGGCGACATCACCGTCGTCAGCGCGGTTGGGACAGGCTCCACGTTCACATTGAGGCTCCCCGCGGCGTAGAGGTTGGATCCGGCCGGCGTGGAGATGAATGCCTCGCGTCGTCCTTCAGGGCGCTATGAAGGCCTTCACCTGCTGATAGATCGTCTCGGTGAACATGCCTTCGTGCGGCAGGCAGGCAGTCTGGGTGTTCACGGCACCGTCCAGGATCGCGCTTTCGCTGGGAACGATGAACTGGTCGCACGGTGACCACCACGTTGCGTAGCGGACCGGTCCCGGTGTTTCGTCGCCTGAGTTCAGCTCGTTCAGGAACGCCGAGCC
>CAZOAT010000075.1:0-12291 GCA_964577965.1 uncultured Gemmatimonadaceae bacterium
CCCCGACGAACCGCAGGTAATCGAGCTGCCTGCGCTCGGGTGTCCAGCGGAACAGCAGCGAGTAGCCGAGTGCGGCGAAGTGCGTCTCGCCGAGGAACATCGGCACGATCGCAACCACAAGGAGCACGAGGAGCAGGGGGCTGTAAGCCAGGAGCGCGCCCGCGAGCGTGAGCAGCGTGATCGTGTCCTGGCCGATGGCCAGCAACTGCGCCAGCAGCGCTATCCGGCCGACAGTCTGTCGTCTCGCCCGCTCCAGGTGGTCGTAAAACTGCGGGTTTTCGAACTGGGCGAGATCGAGTCGCGCGGCGTGCTCCATCAGACGCACGCTCATGCGATTGGAGAAGAGATCGCCGAGCAGGCTCTCGATGAGTGTCGATGCGCGGGCGAGCACTTCCCCGGTCACCACGATCGCTATCTCGATGGCGACGTAGCGCCACAGGTCGTTCCAGTCCGCGGTTCCCGCCCGGGCGGCGAGAACCGTGTCTATAATGAGCTTGCCGACCCAGAACGTCGCGACCGGTATGAACCCTCGTACCAGGCGGAGGACGAGCATGGCGGCCGTAAACCCGCGGTGCGTCTCCCAGACCATCCGCAGGAGCCGGGGGACATGCCGCAGCGCACTCATCCGTTCGCGCCAGCTTGGGGGCGCGCCGTCGCGCGGTCCACCGCCGCGCGGTGGACGCATCGGGACGAAGCCGCTCACCGGGGGGTGGGTCATGGCACCGGCTGCCGGCGATCAGCGGGGAACGGAATCAAGGTGTACGTGGAGCGCGCGATGCTGAAGTGGAGTGCAGGTGTACTATATATATCGGCGGCGTGACAGCGATTCGCACGCGATTGCCCCTGCCTGCAGTCACAACGCCGACGCAAACCACGCACCCGCGCACTGATGAATGACATGCGAGCCAGCCGCGAATCGGGATCATGAGGCCGGCCGGAACGCCGGTCGCGTGAAGCCGCTCCCGGCAGACACCGACCGTGGCACCGGGAACGCCGCCGAGCTGAGCGCACCGGAGCTGGCCCGATACGGTCGGCACCTGTCGCTAACCGAGATAGGCGTCGCTGGTCAGGAGCGCCTCAAGTCGGCCCGGGTGCTGGTTGTCGGCGCCGGCGGGCTTGGCTCCCCTGTCTCCATGTACCTCGCCGCCGCTGGCGTGGGCACGATCGGGTTGGTGGACTTTGACGAAGTCGAGCGATCCAATCTCCAGCGACAGATCCTTTTCGGTGAGAGCGCGGTCGGGCGGGGGAAGTTGCAAGCTGCATCAGATCGGTTGACTGACATCAACCCACACGTTCGCCTGGAGCCCCACGAGACCAGGTTGAGCGCGCAGAACGCGGAACGCATCGTCGGTGAGTACGACCTCGTGGTAGATGGCACCGACAACTTTGCCACGCGGTACCTCGTCAACGACGTGTGCGTTCATCTTGGCGTTCCCAACGTGTACGGTAGCGTGCTGCGGTTCGAGGGACAGGCCTCGGTGTTCGCCTCTCCCGACGGACCGTGCTACCGCTGCCTTTTCCGCGAGCCTCCTCCACCGGGGCTGGTGCCAAGCTGTGCCGAAGCCGGTGTTATGGGGGTGCTTCCCGGGATCATCGGCTCGATTCAGGCAGCGGAAGCGATCAAGCTCATCACCGGCGCCGGTCGCCCGCTTGTCGGCAGGCTTCTGCTGCTCGACGCGCTCACGATGGCTTTCCGCAGTATCGAGATCCGACGGGATCCGGAATGTCCAGCCTGCGGAACGCGGGAGATTACGGTGCTCCGTGACTACGACGAGTACTGCGATGGTCGTGCGGTGCACAGCGCTGCAGCCGATGACCCTCTGCCTGCGGAGATAACACCAGTCGATCTCGCAGCTCGCATGGAGAGGGGCGAGCGCGTCACGCTGCTGGATGTCAGGGAGGAAGTCGAGTGGCGCATCGCACACCTGGCCGGCGCGCGACTCGTGCCGCTCGGCGAACTCGCCACCGCTCTGGGCAGCATTCCTGCTGAGGGGGATATCGTGGTGTACTGCCACCACGGAATCCGGAGTCGTGCGGCAACGGAGCTGCTCGCCGCGAGTGGCTACCGCGCATCCAACCTCGCCGGCGGAATAGATCGCTGGTCGCGGGAGGTCGATCCTTCGGTGCCGCGGTACTGAAGGTGACGCACCCGCCGCCGGATCCGATTGAGCTGTTCATCGAGCTGTATGCACAGGCGCGGAAACTCGACCCACTCGTGATCCGGGAGCCGAACGCGATGACTCTCGCGACCGCTGATCGCGACGGCCAGCCGTCCGCGCGTCTCGTCCTGCTCAAGGGCGTGGACGTGCGCGGCTTCACTTTCTACACCAATCTCGAGAGCCGGAAGGCGCGTGACCTGGCGGAGAATCCCGCCGCGGCGCTGTGCTTCTACTGGTTTCCACTCGACGTGCAGATCCGGATCGAAGGCACGGTGGTTCAGGTTCCGGACGGTGAGGCCGACGAGTATTTCGCGACCAGACCGCGCGGCAGCCAGGTCGGGGCCTGGGCGTCGGACCAGAGCCGGGTGGTTCCGCGTCATGGCGAGCTCGAGGAGCGGGTTGCCCGCTACGAGGCCGAGTTTGAGGGGAAGGACGTGCCGCGTCCTACCCACTGGTCCGGATTCCGCGTCTCGCCCCTGAGAATTGAGTTCTGGCACAACCGGGCGAATCGCCTGCACGACCGCGTGCTGTACACCCGCGATGGCGAGGGGTGGCGCGCGGAAACGCTCTATCCGTGATCTTTATTTCATGACTGCCACCAATCCGCTGGAAGCCCCGGCTTCGGGCGATGCTGCCGAGGGCATGCGTGGCCGCTCACCCGACATAGGCCCTGAGCCTGAGCCGTGGAGCATCGAGAGCGCGCGTGAACTGTATTCCATCGATGGCTGGGGGCATGGCTTCTTCGACATCAACGACCGTGGACACGTCGTGGTTCGGCCGGACCGTGCCAACCGCGCCCGCGAGCTCGACTTGTATGAGCTGGCTCTGGATCTGGAGGCGCAGGGCGTGGACCTGCCTCTGCTGCTCCGGTTCTCCGACATCCTCAGATCGCGAATCGAGGAGCTGAACATGAGCTTCGCGGAGGCCATTCGCGAGTTCGGATACGAGGGTGGCTACACGACGGTGTATCCGATCAAGGTCAACCAGCAGCGACACGTGATCGAACAGATCGTCGAGTTCGGGAAGGAGAGCGGGGTCGGCCTCGAGTGCGGCAGCAAGCCTGAGCTGCAGGCGGTGCTGGGTCTGGCAGAGCACACCGATCACATGATCGTGTGCAACGGCTACAAGGATCACGAGTTCATGCGGCTTGCGCTGATGGCGCAGAAGCTCGGTCACAAGGTTTTCATCGTGCTCGAGCAGGTGAGCGAGGTGGACGTGCTGCTCGAGGCCGCGGAAGAGATGGGCGTGACGCCGACCGCGGGCGTCCGGATCAAGCTTTTCGCCGAAGGCTCCGGGAGGTGGGCGCAGAGCGGAGGCGAACGCTCGAAGTTCGGGCTGAGCACCGCACAGCTCGTGAGAGTGATCGACCGGCTGTCAGCGGCGGGCCGGCTCGACATCCTGCAGATGATCCATTTCCATCTCGGCTCCCAGATCACTGACATCCGGTTCATCAAGGCTGGGCTCCAGGAGATCAGCCGGTTTTACGCCGAGCTGCGGGAGATGGGCGTGAACGTCACACATGTGGACGTGGGCGGCGGCCTCGGTGTTGATTACGACGGGAGCAACTCGACGTCCCACGCGAGCGTGAACTACTCCCTGCAGGAGTACGCGAACGACGTGATCTACACGCTTGCCGAGTCATGCCGCGAAGCGGAGATCCCGATGCCGCACGTGATCAGCGAGTCGGGAAGGGCGCTCACGGCTCACCACGCCCTGCTGCTGCTTCGTGTGATAGATGTCGAGTCACAGATGGATGTCTCACCGCCAACCCTGTCGGAGGACGACCACCAGCTGCTGCACGAGATGCACGAGGACCTGCAGACGCTCACCACGAAACGGGTGCGGCCGCGCCGACTGCGCGAGCTGTATCACGACACGACTTTCGCCAAGGAGCGGGCGCAGGAGCTGTTCAACACAGGCGTGCTTTCGTTGCGCGGCCGCGGAATGGCGGAGCAGATGCACCTGGCGATGATCAACCGGATCGCGACCATCGCGCAGCGCGAGCGGGAGAAGTACGAGGACATCATCGAGGACATCGAAGCGATCCTCGTCGACCGGTACTTCTGCAATTTCTCGCTGTTCCAGTCGTTACCCGACAGCTGGGCCATTGATCACCTGTTCCCGATAATGCCGATCCACCGGCTCGAGGAAGAACCGACGCGGCGCGGCACCCTGCAGGATGTGACCTGCGACTCCGATGGGAAGATCGACCGGTTCATAGGCTACAGAAGCCCCCGCGCCAGTCTGGAGCTGCACGCGGTGGTCGATGAGGAGCCGTACGTGCTCGGAATATTTCTGACAGGCGCGTACCAGGAGATCCTCGGCGACCTGCACAATCTGTTCGGTGATACCAACGCGGTGCACATCCAGCTGTCGCCCGACGGCTACGAGGTGACCGATCTAGTTCACGGCGACACCGTTACCGAGGTGCTTGCCTACGTGCAGTTCCGCGCGCCCGATCTGCTCGCAACGTTCCGCCGTAAGGTCACCACGGCGAGTGACCTGACACGGGATCAGGCCAACGCGTTCATAGCCGAATACGTGGCCGGGCTGGAGGGGTACACCTACCTGGAAGGAGAAGCAGCGAGGTAGCAGCCGTTAATCGCCAAATCGCCGGCTGACTTCCTCCCAGTTGACCACATTCCACCACGCCGCGATGTAGTCGGGGCGCTTGTTCTGGTACTTCAGATAGTAGGCGTGCTCCCACACGTCCAGGCCGAGGATCGCGCGCTTTCCTTCCATGAGGGGATTGTCCTGGTTGGGCGTGCTGCTGATGCTGAGCTTGCCGCCGTCGGCGATGAGCCACGCCCACCCCGAGCCGAACCGGCCGGTGCCGGCGGCGGCGAACTGCTCCTTGAACTTGTCGAAACCGCCGAACGTGTCGTTGATCGCGCTGCCAAGGTCGCCGCCAGGCTCGCCACCGGCATTCGGCGCCATGATCTGCCAGAAGAGCGAGTGGTTCCAGTGGCCGCCACCGTTGTTGCGAACGGCGGTGCGTACGGCTTCCGGGACGCGGTCTATCTCCCGCATCAGGTCGTCGATCGATCGGCTCTGCCAGTCAGGCGCTTTCTCCAGCGCGGCATTCAGATTGTTTACGTATGTCTGGTGGTGCTTGCCGTGATGGATCTCCATCGTCTTCGCGTCTATGTGAGGCTCCAGCGCGTCGAAGGCGTACGGCAGGCTCGGCAGCGTGAATGGCATCTGTCGCTCCTCTGTGCGTGTCTGCGGGAATAATACAAGCGGGTGGCTGGCGGCAATCGCCGGTCCGGCCCTAATCCGGCGCACACGGCGTGCCTAATGAAGCACATACCGCACGACGACGAAGCCGCCGATCAGCAGGGCCACGAAAACGAAGCTGAGGATGTTGAAGTAGCGGTCTATGAAGCTCTTGATCGGGGAACCGAACACCCGGATCAGCCCGGCGACCGCGAAGAACCTCAGCCCCCGACCCACGAGTGAGATGAGGACGAACGGGACCACCGGAATCACGAACGATCCCGCCGCTATCGTGAAGACCTTGTACGGGATCGGCGTGAACGCGGCCGTCCCGAGCGCAACGACGAGGTTCTCGCGGTACAGCTCTCCCACCGCGTGGTACTTGTCCATTGCGCCATAGAACTCAAGCACCGGTCGCCCTATCTGCTCGAAGAGCACCAGCCCGATGCCGTAGCCTACGATGCCGCCGAGCACCGAGCCCACGGTGCAGATGAGCGCGAACGTCAGTGCACGCTTCGGTTTCCCGAGCGCCAGTGCCATCAACAGGACGTCCGGCGGAATCGGGAAAAACGACGACTCCGCGAACGACAACGCAAAAAGCGCCTTCGGTCCCCCCGGACGATCCGCCCAGGAGAGCGTCCAGTCGTAAAGCCGGCGCACCGGCCCGGGTCGGGAACGGTTCGCCACCGGCTCGGCGGTGCTGCCTGGTTCCATTCGTGTTTGGGTGCTGGTGGAGCTGTGTTCCGGCGCGGGTGGTGTGGCTCCGGACGCGCGGACAGATTCAAATGACGCCGACTGCGATTGGCGTATGCCTTGCGAGTTTGCGGCTGGTGCAAGTTCGTCGCCGGGGCATCATGGGGTCAACGGCGGTCACCAGGAGGAGTTGAGCCACGAGTCCATCAGACGAGCACAGGCGCGCGGCTGACCGGGCGCACCTCTCGGACCGGGAGGTCGCCCGCATGCGGCAGTCGCTCGTACTTCCTGTTGCCGCTCCCCGGAGCGGCTGGCACCGTGCCGGGATGTCGCGCCGGGCAGAGCGGCTCTTCAACAGGTATTCGATCGTTCTGGTGGTCATGATCGGACTCGGCTGGTCGTGGTCCCTTGCGACAGCACGCTCGCTCGTACCGCAGCCCGGACGGGCCGAGGGGCTCAGCCGCGTCACGGGCGGGATAGGTGCAGCGCTCACCCGTCCCGGAGCTCCCACCGCCGCGTACCTGACCGACGCGCTCCTCGATGCGTTCGTGCCGCTTCGCGGCAGAAGCGGCCGGCTGCTGGCCACGATCGGCCCGGAGGGCGCGCCCATCGTCACGGATACTCTCCCGACCGGAGCCGTGATCACATATTCGGCTGGCGAAGTGACGGAAACCGGGGAGGGGCTCCGTGCGCCGGGGAGGGCCGGTGTCTGGGATCTCGCGATCAGGCTGGGCAACACGCTCAAGCCGATCACCGACATGCGCGTGATCACGCTCAGGCCAGCTTCCGACACGCGTCAGGGGCGGATCGGCCTCTACTACATAGGGAACTGGCCATCCGGCGGCCCCCGCCCTAACTATGCTCCGCCGCGGGGGTTCATCGAGGTGACCCAGGAGAACCAGGACACCCGCGTATCGGAGCATTTCCGGCTTCGCGATTTTCTCCCCAAGGACCAGCGGAATGTGTGGCCGAAATACCTGGTGCTCGAAACGAAGCTGATCGACAAGCTGGAGCTGGTTCTCGAAGAGCTGCGTACACAGGGCGTGAACACCCGTGGCGTACGGGTGATGAGCGGGTTCCGCACGCCGCAGTACAACGTTGGCGTGGGTGATACGCGGGGGCGGGCCTCATTGAGCCGCCACATGTATGGGGACGCAGCGGACATCTACATTGACAACTCCGGCAACGGCAGCATGGACGACATTAACGGTGACGGCCGCGTTGATGTTCGGGATGCAGAATTCATCCGGCAGGCGGCGGAGCGGGTTGAGCGCCGCTACCCGGAGCTCGTCGGAGGGATCGGCGTGTACCGGGCGAACCCGGCCCATGGGCCGTTTACGCACATCGATACACGTGGTTACAGGGCTCGATGGTAGCCCTGCGGCCGTCAGCTGGGCAGCAGCGGCGAAAACCTTGCATACAGGACGATGTGTTCGGCGGCAGCGCGGGCGCTCTCGCGCCCGGGCTGGCCAGCTTCCAACATGGAGACCTAAATGACTGAGCCAGAAGCCCCGCAGCCGCAAACAGACGCGCCGCGCGGTGCGCCGCCGCGTCTGGGTCCCACCAGTGAGGAGGAGAGTCTCGCCGCTTCCCTTGGAGTCCGGGCTGAGGACATCGAGCCGTATATAGGTCTGCGTTACCTGTCCCGCCTGTTCAAGGTGATGGCGGTGATCCTGATTCTGTTGATAGTTGCGGAGGTGATCACCGGCCTTGTCACGCAGGGCACTGCGGCGATTCCGACGCTGCTGGCCGAGGTCAGCCGCCTGATCGTGCTGGCGGGGCTCCTGTGGGGAGTAGGTGATTTCGCCATTCTCATCATTGACGTGGGGCACGACGTTCGGGCGGCGCGAATCCTGCTCGGTCGCATGGCGACACACACCCGCGAGACTCGTCACACCGGCGAGAACCGGAGCGTACACATCTGATTTGAAGCAGCGGCAGTCTCACTCCAGAACGAGGATCTCAAATGCTGTGGACCATCGCAGTCATCCTTCTCATCCTGTGGCTTCTTGGCGCCTTCGTGGTTCCTATCGGCGGAGGGCTGATTCACCTTCTGCTGGTGATAGCGGTCGTGGTAGTCCTCTACAGGGTCATCACTGGCCGCCGACCCGTCCCATAGCCGAGTCGCGAACGCGGAGCCGGACGTGACCGGCTCCGCGCTCGATGCGGTACGAGTGGTCCTGCATGAACCGCGGGACCCTGTGAACATCGCCGCGACGGTACGGGCGATGAAAAACATGGGCGTGAATCAGCTCCGGCTGGTGCGGCCCGTGGAGTACGACCCGTGGCGACTGGAAGGCATCGCACACGACACGCAGGACGTGATCGGCCGGGTGGAGCGCTTCGACACTCTCGACGCCGCTCTGGCTGACTGCGTCCGCGTCGCAGGATTTACCGCCAGGCGCAGAGCGGCCAAGCGCCCGGTGACCGATGCCCGTACAGCGGCGGCGGATCTGCTGCACCACGCGGCAGAAGGTCCAGTTGCCATTCTTTTCGGCCGGGAGGACCGCGGCCTTGAGAACGAGGAACTCGACAGGGCGCATGTCGTGGTCACGATCCCGACTACCGATCACGCCTCGCTCAATCTGGCCCAGGCAGTGCTGGTGGGTCTGTACGAGCTGCATGTGGGCGCTGCTGACGCCACTCGCAACCTGCGGCCGCCCCGGAAGGCTGCCCGCGCCTCCACGGCGGCGGAGTACGAGCTGCTGTACGCCGACATCCAGCGCGCTCTCACGAGGATGGATTTCTTCAAGACCAGGAATGCGGAGCACGTGATGCGCTCGCTGCGCACGCTGATTGGCCGGAGCGCACCGGATGCGCGCGAGCTCGCCCTGGTCCGCGCAATCGCCATCGAGGTCGTGCGCACGATCGAGCGCGTCGAACAGCGATCCTGATTTGTGAATTTCGAACGAATGTGCGCTTGCACCCGCTTGCGTCGAGAAAGTGGTGCGGTAATGTTTCGCCGCTGCGGATGATTGCCCCTCCTGGCGCAGCCGACTCTCTCGATTCTCCCCCGACAACTACCGTTCGATGAACTCAAGGCGGACGTGGATGGTGGCGGGAGGTTTTTTTGCGCTTGCAACCCTCGCCGTATTGCTGTCCGCCTATAGCGGCGCGTCCTCGTCCCAGCGTTTCAGCCCGGTGCAGCCTGTGCGCTTTCCGCACCCGGTACACGTTCAGACGCTTGGGATGAACTGCCTGTACTGTCACTCCTCAGCCAGCCAGTCGCCTGACCCGGGGTTGCCGGCTGTCGGCACGTGCATGGGGTGCCACACCATCATCGGACCCGACAGGCCCGCGATGGAAGGACGGGAGGCATTCCGGAGCACCGAGATCGAGAAGCTGCAGGCCTACGCCAGCAATAATCTCCCGATACCATGGGTGCGAATTCACAAGCTCCCTGAGTACGTGCGCTTTCCCCACATGCGCCACGTCACCGCAGGAGTGTCCTGTCAGACATGCCACGGCGACGTGCAGAACATGCAGCAGGTCTATCAGGCGACCTCGCTCAACATGGGCTGGTGCGTGAGCTGCCACGTCGGGCAGTCGAATCCGCCTTTTCGCGCGCGCTACGACTGCGCCAACTGCCACTACTGATGAGCCGCTCAGCCGGAGGGACACATCCCGAAGCCGGCGCTGCGCAGCGGCGGACTCTGCCTGTTCTGGCCGCTGCGGAAGAGCAGCACGGTGCGCTCGACAGGCGCGATTTCGTCAAGACAGTTGGCGTGGCGGCTGCCACGACGGCCATGGTCGGCTGCAGTCAGGAGCAGGTGGAGAAGCTCATCCCGTACCTCGTGTCGCCCGACGGAATGGTGCCGGGAGTGTCCACTTACTACGCGACTACGTGCCGGGAATGCGCCGCAGCATGTGGCGTGATCGCGGAGAACAGGGACGGCCGGGCGATCAAGCTCGAGGGGAACCCCGCTCACCCGCTGAACCGCGGTGCGCTGTGTGCCCGCGGCCAGTCCGCGCTGCAGGGGCTGTACAACCCGGATCGCTACAGGCAGCCCATGATCCGGCGTGACGAGCAGCTCGAGCCGATCTCGTGGGACGAGGCGCTCCGCGTGTTCGCGGAGCGTGTGGCAGAGACACGCAGGGCGGGGCAGGCATCCAGCGCAGTCTTCATGAACCAGCACGAGAGCGGCGCATTCCAGACTTTCCTCGATGACTGGCTCTCAGCGCTCGGGATGCCACCGCACATCAGCTACGACGGCCAGGCCGATTTCGCAGCCATCGCAGCGAACCGGCAGTCGTTCCAGGTGTCGTGGCCCCGGTACGATTTCAGTGCGGCTCGGCTCGTCATCTCGTTCGGGGCGGATTTTCTGGACGCATGGGGCCCGGCGGTCAGCTACCAGCTGGACTGGGCTGACGCCCGCACGGATTTCGCCCGCGCGCCGCGTCTCGTGTACGTGGGGCCGCGGCGGTCGCTCACCGGTCTCAACGCCGACGAGTGGATCGACTGCCGCCCCGGCTCGGAGCTCGCAATCGCGCGCATGCTCCACGGCGATTTCACGCCGGCGCAGGCGTCGGTGGCAAGCGGAGTGGACGCAGCCCGCCTCGAGCAGCTTCGCGCCAGTCTGCAGGCGGCGGAGTCGAGTCTTGTGCTCGGCGCCGGCTCGATGGACGTCGCGCTGATGGCCAATGCGATCAACATCGGCCGGGGCAGCGTGGGCACGACTGTCATCCCCGCTGAGCCCGTGACGGCGTTCGATGGAATGAACTCGCCGGCGGATGTTCGAACTGCGGTGGACCGGATGCGTGCCGGCGAGGTGTCACTGCTCATGGTGCGGAACGTCAACCCCGCTCACACGTTTGGCCGGTCGGGCGCCGTGGCGGAGGCGATGGGCAGGGTCGGCTTCAAGGTGAGCTTCTCCTCCGTAATGGACGAGACCAGTGAGCTGTGCGATCTGATCCTGCCCGACGACCATTCGCTGGAGCAATGGGGTGTCGCGCAGCCCGTGCGCGGAACGTTGTCGCTTCAGCAGCCAGTCATGAACCGGGTCTTCGACACCCGCCCGACTGCAGACGTGCTCATGGCTGTCGGACGGACGGATCCGGCGATTGCCTCGCGTTACGCCGCGCGGTCGTACCGGGAATGGCTGATTCCACGCCTGCCTGGTGGCGCGGACGGGATTGCCGGAGCGCTGCCACGGGGCCTGGTCGCCGGTAACGTCGAACCGCGAACTGCAACGCGGCTCGCACCGCTTCCACGAACGGCGCCCACGATCGAGAGCACACAGGGCAACATGTACCTGGTGCTGTACAATCACCCGCTGCTCGGGGATGGCAGAGGGGCGAACAAGCCATGGCTCCAGGAACTGCCGGATCCAGTCACGAAGATCCTGTGGCAGACTGTGGCCGAGGTGCATCCCGATACGGCGCGGCGGCTTGGTGTGAAGAACGGTGAGATGGTGAGTGTGCGGACAGCGGCGGGGACCCTCACGCTTCCGGTCTACGCGTATCTCGGGATTCAGCCGGAGACGGTCGCCATCGCTGTCGGGCGGGGACTGATTCGGTCCGGGCGCTACGCCTCTGCGGGTGTGAACGCGCTGGAGCTGCTGCTGCCGTATGAGGATCGCAGCGGTTCACCGGCTTACGTGGCGACGCGCGCACAGGTCGGAAAGACCGCCGGATATCAGCAGCTCGCCACGACCGAAGGCTCAGCGCGGCAGCATGGCCGTGGAATCGGGCGGGCGATGCTGCTCTCAGACGTGGGCCGCAACGTGGAGCATCACGACGGTCCGGTGCATCACAAGCTCCCAGGCGACGCAGATCACGCGCATCTCCCCGGGCTGCGGGCCCCGATAGCTGCTGACGCGCAGGGCGATCTGGTACACCCGGCCGATATCGAGCGCGGGATGTACGATCCGAACCACTGGAGCGGAATGGCGAAGCGCCGGTGGGCGATGACTGTGGATCTCGCCCGCTGCACCGGCTGTTCGGCGTGCGTAACCGCGTGCTACGCGGAGAACAACATCCCCACAGTTGGCGCCGACTGGCAGGGCGCGAAACTGTTCCCGGACAAGACAGGGTTCGGCGCGAACATCCTGCGCAGCCGCGAGATGGCGTGGATACGGCTGGAGCGGTACTTCGAGGGGGGCGAGGACGGTGGCCCCGACTTCGACACGCGCTTCGTGCCGATGATGTGCCAGCACTGCGGCAACGCGCCGTGCGAGCCGGTGTGCCCGGTGTACGCCACGTATCACACGCCCGACGGCCTCAA
>CAZOAT010000076.1:0-6489 GCA_964577965.1 uncultured Gemmatimonadaceae bacterium
CAGACACTGTTTCTCGCTGGCGCTGCTGTATCCGGTGCAGCGGGAGACCCGGCACCGCCCGAAGCCATCGGCTGACGGCCGGTGCCGATCGAAATCGATGGCTACAGGCGAAGGTCCCGCAGATATCGGAAACTCCGCTCGATCGAGCCGAATGGATCTGCAGGATTGTCGTGCTCCACGACCAGGTGCCGGATCCCCGCCTGCTCACGCGCGTTGAAAATCTGCTTCCAGTCGATAATGCCGCTGCCAACATCCACCATCCGCTCATCCGGAGGCCCTGCGGAATCCTTGACGTGCACGAGCGGAAACCGTCCCGGGTGGCGCGCAAAGTAGTCAAGCGCATCCTGTCCGCCCTTCCTTATCCAGTAGAGGTCGAGCTCGAATCTGACCAGCGCGGGGTCGGTTTCCTCGAGGAGAACGTCAAACGGCATCGTGCCGTTCAGCGGAACGAACTCGAAATCGTGGTTGTGATAGGCGAACGTGAGACCCGCGTCTCTGCACCGCCTGCCGAACTCGTTGCACTGCCGGGCAAGCTCCCGGTAACTGGCCAGGCCTCTGCGCCGTTCCTCCGCCAGCCAGGGCAGCACGATGTAGTGGTGCCCCACCGTGCCGGCCAAAGCGACCGTCCCATCCCATCGCCGCTCCAGATCGTCGAGCGGAAAGTGACCGGCCGGGGCGACCAGCCCGACCCTGTCCAGTGTCCCCCGAACCTCCTCCGCGGACCGTCCGAAGTAGCCGGCGAATTCCACCTCCCGATATCCGACCGCTGCCACCCTGGCCAGCGTCGCATCGAGATCGGTGGCCATTTCTCCGCGGACTGTGTAAAGCTGAAGTCCCAGAGGACCGATTGCGCGCCCTGCCGTACCGCTGGCTTCCTCCTCTGGAGGCGCGTCGCATCTGAAGCCGCCTGCAAGACCGGCCAGGCTCGTCGCGCCAAGCGTTCCGAGGAACGAACGGCGATTCATGACAGCCACCCCCCTTTTTCGTCCCGCATGAGATTCGTCACCCTTGCTTCCGCGACCGCGCGGACGCCCATATCTTCGGTGCTTCACGAGGTACGATCATGCGCACGAATGCACAAGGGCTGGTCACCGTTGCTGCAGCCTCGATTGTTGCAGCCGCACTCGGTGGCTGCACTGGCACGAACAACGATGCCTCAGCAACGGACACAGGGGCACTTGCCGCCGACACCGGTGCGCCCGCTGTGGGCCAGACGGTGAACACTCTGTCCACCGCCGAGGAGGCCGAAGGGTGGCGACTCCTGTTCGACGGAGAGACGACCCGCGGTTGGCGGAGGTACCGCGGCGAGGGAGTCCCCGATGGCTGGCAGGTGATCGGCGGATCGCTGGTCCGCGTCACGGCTGGTGCAGGGGATATCGTCACAGAAGAACAATTCCGCAACTTCGATCTGAGTCTGCAGTGGAAGGTCTCACCGGGAGGAAACGCCGGGATCTTCTATCGAGCGAGCGAAGCCGGAGATCTCATCTGGCACACGGCGCCGGAGATGCAGGTTCTGGACGACGAGCGGCATCCGGATGGCAGTTCGGAGCTGACCTCGGCGGGGGCACTGTACGCGATGTATCCTGCGCGGCGGGGCGTCGTCCGCCCGGCGGGTGAGTGGAACGACGCGCGCGTGCTGCTGAATGGCAACCGCGGTGAGCACTGGCTCAACGGAGTGAAGCTGTTCGATTTCGAGATCGGGAGTCCGGACTGGGTATCGCGCCTTCGCGCGAGCAAGTTCGCGACGCTCCAGGTATTCGGCCGCGCAGCGGAGGGACACATCGGGTTGCAGGATCACGAGGCTGCGCCGGGATATCAGGGCCCGCAAGACCGCGTCGAGTTCCGCAATATCAGGATCCGGGTTCTGCCGTGAGCGTGCGCACCAGACTCTCCGTCATGATGTTCCTGCAGTATTTCGTATGGGGAGCCTGGTTCGTGACGATGGGGACGTACCTCAGCACCACGTTGCGATTCGACGGAACCCAGATAGGGCTGGCCTACGGGAGCATGGCCATCGCCGCGATGGTCTCGCCTTTCTTCGTGGGGATGATCGCGGACCGATTCTTCCCGACGCAGCGCATCATCGGCCTGCTGCACCTCGCCGGCGCCGCGGTGCTATACCTGGTATCGACGGTGACGGCGTTCTCCAGCTTTTACCCCCTGCTGATCCTGTACGCGCTGTTCTACATGCCGACGCTGGCGCTCACCAACTCGATAACCTTCGACAACACCGCGAGCGCAGCGCGGGAGTTCCCCCGCATCCGCGTACTCGGAACGGTTGGCTGGATTGTGGCGGGCCTGCTCGTGGGACGCCTCGGGATCGAGGCGACGGCCGTCCCGATGCGGATCGCCGCGGCCGCTTCGCTGGTTCTCGGGCTCTATTCGTTCGTTCTGCCGCACACCCCACCGCATGCGGCGGGAAAGCCGCTGAGCATTCGCGATGTGCTTGGGCTCGACGCGCTGGCGCTGCTGCGTGACCGGTCGTTCGCCGTCTTCGTGATCGGTTCGTTCCTGCTGTGCATTCCGCTCCAGTTCTACTACGCGTTCACCAATCTCTTCCTGAACGAGAGCGGGATGTCCGAGCCTGCGGCGAAGATGACGCTTGGCCAGATGAGTGAAATCGGTTTCATGCTGATCCTGCCGTGGGTGCTCCTGCGGCTTGGCGTGAAGTGGGTACTGCTGGTGGGAATGGCGGCATGGTCGCTGCGCTATGCGCTGTTCGCTTTCGGAGATACCGGGCCGATGGTCTGGATGCTGTACACCGGGATACTGCTCCACGGCGTGTGTTATGATTTCTTTTTCGTCACCGGACAGATCTACGTTGACGAGCGTGCGGGGCTGAAGATCCGTGCCGCCGCGCAGGGGTTCATCGCGTTCGTCACGCTCGGTGCAGGACTCTTCATCGGCGCCTGGGTTTCCGGTCAGATCGTCGAGGCTTACTCGGTAGTCGGGCCCGACGGAACCGTGACTCATGACTGGCGCTCGATCTGGACGATTCCGGCAGTCGGTGCCGGGATCATACTGCTCCTTTTCGCTGTGTTGTTCAGGCCGACGCGGACCCCCAGGGCTGAGTTGCCGGAAGGTGCACGCCCGGAACCCGTGCCGGTCTAGGAGGCGGGATGCAGAACCGTGAGTTCGACGCGATCGTCGTTGGGTCGGGGATCTCCGGCGGCTGGGCCGCCAAGGAGCTCACGGAGCGCGGACTGCGCGTGCTCCTGCTCGAGCGCGGACGCAACGTGGAGCACATCAAGGATTACGTCAACGCGACCAAGGGCCCGTGGGAGTACCCGCACCGCGGGGGACGCACGAGGGCGATGGAGGAAGAGTACCCCGTCCTCAAGCGCGACTATCCGCTGAACGAGAAGAACCTCGAGTTCTGGGCGTCGGACAGGGACTCACCGTACACCGAGGTACGGCGGTTCGACTGGTTCCGCGGTTACCAGGTCGGTGGTCGCTCGCTGTTGTGGGGCCGGCAGAGCTACAGGTTGAGCGATCTGGACTTCGAGGCCAACGCGCGCGAGGGGATCGCGACGGACTGGCCGATCCGGTACGCCGACATCGCTCCCTGGTACGATCACGTCGAACGACATGCAGGGATCTCCGGCTCGCGCGAAGGGCTGCCGCAACTCCCGGACGGTGAGTTCCAGCCCGCTATGCCGCTCAATTGCGGTGAAGAGGTCGTCGCTGAGCGGCTGCTGAAAGCCTACAACGGGCGCCGGCGTATCATCCCCGGCCGGACCGCCAACCTCACCCGCGCTCTGCCGGAGCGCAGCGCCTGCGTGTACCGGAACGCGTGCTGGCTTGGCTGTTCCTACGGCGCCTACTTCAGCACCCAGTCGTCCACGCTGCCCGCCGCGATGAAGACCGGTCGCCTCACGCTCCGGCCATTCGCGATCGTGAGCGAGCTGGTGTACGATCGTGACAGCAGGCGTGCGACGGGCGTGCGCGTACTCGACGCGGTGAGCAATGAGGTCACCGAGTACACGGCGCGCATCATATTCCTGTGCGCTTCGGCGCTCAATTCGACGTGGCTTCTGCTGCGCTCCGCTACCGATGTGTGGCCCGGAGGACTCGGCAGCAGCTCCGGACAACTTGGCCACAACCTGATGGACCACCATTTCCGCGTCGGTGCCGAGGGGAGGCTCGAGGGCATGGACGACCAGTACTATTATGGTCGCCGCCCGACCGGCTTCTACATCCCCCGCTACCGCAACATCGCGGGTGACCGGCGTCCTTACCTGCGGGGCTTCGGCTACCAGGGAAGCGCGGGACGGCAGGGGTGGTCCCGGGCTGTCGCCGAGCTTGGAGTGGGAGGGGCATTCAAGGACGCGATGGCCCAGCCGGGGCAGTGGACGATCGGCGCGACCGCGTTCGGCGAGATGCTCCCCAGCCACGACAACAAGGTGTCGCTGGATGAGTCAAAAACGGACAAATGGGGTCTCCCGGTCCTGAAGATCGATTGCGCAATAGGTGAGAACGAGCACTTGATGCGCAGAGACATGATGAACGACATGGCCGAGATGCTCGAGCAATGCGGGGTCAAGGACGTGAACGCTTTTGAGCGGGAGTACTTCCCGGGCATGGGCATTCACGAGATGGGCACCGCCCGGATGGGACGTGATCGGAGAACATCAGTACTGAACAGCTGGAATCAGGTATGGGACGCGCTCAACGTTTTTGTCACCGATGGCTCAGGCATGGTGTCCGCAGCTTGCCAGAACCCGTCGCTCACGTACATGGCGCTTACTGCGCGCGCCGCGGATCACGCGGTCAGTGAGATCAACAGGCGGAACCTGTGACAGCGCTCAACTGGAGTGATCGGCAGGTGACGGTGCGAAGATGACTGGCGGCATCGACCGGCGGGAGGCCATCCGGCGCGTAGTCGTGGCGCTCGGGGCTGTCACGCTCGTGGGCGGTGACACCCTGCTCACAGCATGCTCCAGGGAGCGTCCCGCGCTGCAGGATGGCGAGCGCATCGGGGACTTCACGGCCGAGGATGTTGCCTTCCTCGACGAGGTCGCAGAGACGATTCTTCCGGAAACGGGGACTCCGGGAGCGAAGGCGGCCCGGACAGGTGCATTCATGGCGCTGATGGTGACCGACACGTATGCGCCTGCCGATCAGCAGACCTTCCGCGAGGGAATGCGGGCACTGGATCAGGCGAGCCGTGAGGTCAACGGCTCTGCGTTCATTGCGGCGACCCCGCAGCAGCGGCTTGCACTCCTCGAGAAGCTCGATGCGGAGCAGAAGCGCCACATGGAAGCGCGTGAGGCATCGCGTGCGAGGCGAACAGCGGGGGAGGAGGTCGGCGCGAAGGAACCCGAAGCCTACCTCCCCGACCAGCGGCAGGAGTCAGCACCGGCCGCCGACGCCGCAGCAGCGCCGGCCATAACGGCCGACGCTCCGGCTCATTACTTCCGTATGATGAAGGAGCTCGCGCTTCTCGGTTACTTCACCTCGGAGATCGGCTGCACGCAGGCGCAGCGATACGTTGAAGCGCCGGGCCGCTTCGATCCGTGCGTACCGTATACCCCCGGCGAGAGGGCCTGGGCACCGCACGCCTGAAGGCTGCGGCCGGCTTCAGCCCCGCGCTACCTCGGGCACGAAGCTATCGAGCCCCCGCGGCGGGAACTGCAGAGTTTTCCCGCGCTCGGCACTCATGTAAGCCGTCATCAGGATCTGCATCACCTCGAGGCCGTCTTCGAAGGTGAGCATAGGCTGCTCCCCGCGGAGAAAGGCGCGTGCGAAGTGCCGGTCCTCAGCCGCGTATCCGTACGCTGCCGGCTCGTCGGCGACTACCGGCATGAGCCCGATCTCGGCGTTCTGCTTCTCCACCAGGTCTTCGCCTGCTTCGCCCTGTACCTCGCGACTGAAAAACAGCTTCAGCCCGGCGTCCAGGGTGTTCCATGACATCGAGTACTCCGGACCCAGCAGCTCGGCTGAGAGTCGCAGGCCCGCTCCGACGAAACTCCAGGATGTAGTCACCTCTCCGATCAGCGGCTCGCCGGTATCCGCCTCGTACTCGATGGTCGCGCGCGCGAAATCCTCGGCGGGACGGCGCGCGTAATCGACGCTCTTGCCCATGGTTCGGGCGAGCTGCTTCGAGTATGCGGGTCTGGCCCATTTGAGTGACGCTATCTGAGCAGTGATGCGAACTGGCCTGATCGACGCTCGCGGCGCTCCCGGTCTGGTGAGCAGGTAGCGGACGACTTCCACGGAGTGGCACATCATGTCGTTGAGCACGCCGCCACCCTGCAGCGAGGCCTGCCAGAACCACGGCATGTGCGGTCCGCTGTGTTCCTCCGCGGCACGCGCCAGGTACGGGCGGCCGGCCAGCGCCGCGCCGCGTGCCCAGATGAGCTCACGTCCGCGCGTGATGTCCGGCGCGAACAGCTGATTCTCCATGTAGCCGGTATTGATCCCGATGCTCTCCGCGAGGCGGATGACCTTCTTCGCTTCTCCGACGTTGCGAGCGAGCGGTTTCTCGCA
>CAZOAT010000076.1:6589-12156 GCA_964577965.1 uncultured Gemmatimonadaceae bacterium
GCGAGCGGTTTCTCGCATGCAAGCCCGAGCAGCTCCGTCTTCCGTTTCTTCGCGGCCTGCACGATCTCTTCCATGTTCTCGATGCGGGCGAAGTTCGGACCGCAGAGCCAGATCGCCTCGATAGCCGGGTCAGCGACCATCTCCGCGATCGAGCGGTATGCCCGCGCCTCTCCCACATCGAGCTGGCGCGCGAGTGCTGCCGTGGCGGAAGCATTCGCCGCGTTGGGGCTCCACACGCCGCGGACGTCAGCCTCACGAACTCCGACCATTCCCTGCATGTGGAAGCGGGCATTGAAGCCGCTGCCGACGAAGCCTATTCCGAGTGTGCTCATTTGCGGCGCTGTACCGGGATCCGAGTGGCCATGAGTTGCTGTGATACTCCGAGCTTTGCCATCGCTTCCGAAGGGCAGCCATCCCAGGCTGGTATGAACTGATTGCCCACATACGCGAGATCTCGCCATCCCATCTGACTGGAGAAGAACCCTGCCGCAGTCAGATCTCGGAAACGATTGAAGAAGGCCACCCCGTGACTCATCTCCGGGCGCGCCCGCGCCGGCCAGGCGATGTCGTCAAGCAGCGAGCGCCGCTGTGCGTCGGTCGCGCCGGCGAAGCTGGCAGCGAAGCGCCGGTGGGACTCGAAGTCCAGCCATCCCAGGCCGCCACGCATCCCGGTTCTGCTCGCTTCGGTCGCGTCCTTGTCGGCCAGCAGGAAATCGATGTATTCCGGCACCTTCGCGTCGCTGGCACTCCCCGAGCGATCGTCGCCCGGAATCACGTAATCCGCCAGCAGCCGCACGGTCGCCCATTCGCCGGGGGTGAAGAAATTCGGCTCCGAGCCGGCCTGTGTCCCGACGCGGTCGTGTGCGGCGACAGCGGCGACAGCCCGTTCGAGCTGCGGCGGCGTGAAGCTCCACGGAGTCATGAACGGAACGAGCGCCATGACCTTCATGGCCTCGCGCCTGTCGAGCGTGTTCCGCGTGTCGCCGTCGTTCGCCATTACAGCGCCCTCGCCTTCATCTGATCGGCGATGTAGTCGGATGTCCGCCACGCGAGTGCCATGATGGTCCATGTAGGGTTCTTGTCCGCCTGCGAGACGAACGGCCCGCCGTCGGCGACGAACAGGTTGCGGACGTCGTGAGCCTGGCAGTTCGCGTTCACCACCGAGGTACGGCTATCGCTGCCCATGCGGGTGCCGCCCAGTTCGTGAATGATCTGTCCGCCTGTTGCGATGTTGTAGTCCTGCTCCTTCGTGGGCATGGGAGTGAAGATCTGCGCGCCCATATCGCTCAGCAGGGCGCGGAAGGTCTGATGCATGTGTCTGACCTGGTTCAGCTCGTGCTCGCTCCACTTCCAGTGGAATCGCAGCACAGGTATGCCGAACCGGTCCACGACGTTGGGATCGATCTCGCAGTATGAGTCGTCGTTCGGGATCATCTCGCCGCGCCCGGAGAACCCGATCGTGGCACCGTAGTAGCGGCGGTAGTCTTCCTTCAGCTGTCTGCCGTAGCCACCGCCCCCCGGATATCGCTGGATTCCACCCATGAAGCCCGCACCCGGCGCGCGCAGCCCACCCCAGACTTCGATATGGTAGCCGCGGGGGAAGTCGAGCCGGCTGTTGTCCAGCCACCACGGCATGTAGACGTGCATCCCCCCTGCGCCGTCTTCGCTGTGGGCGACGTGGTTCTCCATCGACGGCACGTAGCCCGCGAGGTCAGTGCCGGTCGTGTCGGTGATGTACCTCCCGACTGTGCCGCTGGAGTTGGCGACCCCTTGAGGGAAACGCGGCGATCTCGAGTTCAGCAGAATGCGCGCTGACTCGAGAGCACTGGCGGCGAGAACCACCACGCGTGCCCGGGCGTGCTCTTCGCGGCCGGTGGTCTTGTCCACGTAGCTGACGCCTGTCGCGAGCCCGTCACGCCCGACCGTTACCTCACGTACCATGGCGTCGGTACGCAGCGTGAGCCGGCCCGTGGTCAGCGCGGGCGCTATGAAGACATCAGGGCTGGAGAAGTTCGACCTGGTAGTGCAGCCGCGGTTGCACTGACCGCAGTAATGGCAAGCGGGCCGCCCGTTCAGCGGCTGCGTGATCACGGATCGTCGTGCCGGGATGCAGGTGATGTTCAGCCGGTCGCACGACTTCTTGATCAGCAGCTCATAGCAGCGCGGTGCAGGGGCCGGATGAAAGATCCCGTCGGGCTCGTTGAAGATCCCCTCACGGCTACCGTAAATGCCGACGAGGCGATCCACGCGGTCGTAGTACGGTGCGACGTCATCGTATGAGATCGGCCAATCGTCGCCCAGGCCGTCAATGCTCCTGTGCCTGAAATCATCGGGGCCGAAGCGCAGTGAGATTCTCCCCCAGTGGTTTGTGCGCCCGCCGAGCATTCGCGCACGCCACCAGAGGAACCGGGAGCCGGGTGCGACAGTGTAGGGCTCACCGTCGATCTCCCACCCACCGTCGCAGGCGTCGAACTCGCCGAACGGACGCAGCCTGGTCGCGGCACCCCGCCGAGGCGACTCGTAGGATGGGATGAGCATCTTCGAATCACGCGATGCGTACCAGGACCCGCCCGCCTCGAGCAGAAGCACGTTAGCGCCAGCCTGCGTGAGCGCGTACGCCGCCATTCCCCCGCCGGCGCCGGAGCCTACGATCACTACGTCATGCACGGGCGCGTGGGCCACCATTCCGGGCGAAGCTATTCCCCGGGGAGCAATTCCGCGAGGAGAGGGCATCAGAGGAGTCGCTCTTGACATCCCAAACGGGGAGCCGCATTGTCTGGCTCTTGGAAACGTCCGGTTCCGAATTCCAGCGTTCGGACCGCGACCGCGGGTTTCTGACCTTTCTTCCTCGCGAGACAGCGCGGAAGCCCGACTCTCTTTTTGCGGAGGACGCACGTATGGTTGTCGCTCGTCGTCTCTTCCTGGCGCTGACAGGCGCCGCCTTGTGGGCCGCTCCGCTCAGCGCGCAACAGGGTACAGGCACCATCCGTGGGCGCGTCGTGGACGCGCTGAGTCAGGCGGCCCTGCCCAATGTCAGGGTTTCGGTGGAGGGTGGCACACTGCGTTCAGCCACCGCGGAGGACGGGACCTTCGCAATCAGAGGGGTTCCGGCGGGCGCCCGCAGGGTGCGAGCGAGCCGTATCGGCTACGCTCCATCGGCGGTGCAGGAGGTCACAGTCGTCGCCGGCGAGACGGTTGAGGCGAACTTCGCTCTGGAGCAGCAGGCTGTCTCGCTCTCGGAGGTCGTGGCGACCGGCTACAGCACGCAGCGACGGCTTGCCGTCACCGGCTCGATCTCGACCATCGACGCAGACGACGCGAACGTCGGGGTGGCACCAAACCTCACGAACCTCATCCAGGGCCGCGCCGCCGGGGTTTTTGTGACACAGAATAGTGGCGAGCCCGGCGCTGGTGCGCAGGTCCGGATCCGTGGCGGCACCTCGATCAGTGCGAGCAATGAGCCGCTGTACGTGGTCGACGGCATACCGATCACCAACTCTCCCGCGGAGGAGGGGAGCTTCGGCATCGGCGGCGATCCGCAGCTGGCGCGGAATCCGCTCAATACGCTGAACCCCGCGGATATCGAATCGATCTCGATTCTCAAAGACGCCGCGGCGGCCATATACGGTACGCGCGCTGCGAATGGCGTCGTGCTGATCGAGACGAAGAAGGGTCGCGCGGGCGCAGCCACGATGGAGTATGAGGTTCAGGTCGGGTCATCGTCTCCAGCTCAGCGCCTCGATGTCCTCTCCGGTGACCAGTACCGGGCGTTCGTCCAGGACCAGGTCTCTGTGCGTAACGCATGTCTTGCCAGCCCTCCGTCCGGAGGGTGTAACGACGTCGGGCTCTCCGAATTACTCCTCGCGGGGCTGGGCACGGCCAACACTGACTGGGAGCGGGCCGTCACGCGCAGCGCAGCCACCGTCAACCACAATCTCACGTTCTCGGGCGGATCGAACACGACGCAATACCGCGCGTCGCTCAATTACTACGATCAGCAGGGCGTGGTGATATCGAACGGGATGAAGCGCTACCAGGCACGCCTCAACGGCAATCACCAGGCGCTCGGCGGCCGGCTCCGGCTTGGACTGAACTTCACCGGCTCGCAGATCAGAAACGACTATGTACCGTTCGAGGATGCGGGCGGCTTCGAGGGGACCGTGTTCATCAACATGGTAAACTTCAACCCGACGTTCCCGATCAGCACGACGACCGCGACTGGCGAGGAATTTTTCGAGATCGGAGCCGGCACTCAGTCGGTCCGGAATCCGGTGGCGCTGGCGCGCCAGATCCAGGATGTCGGTACGTCGACCAGGGCGCTGGGGAACGTGTCCGTCGAGCTGGACCTGGTTGCCGACCTCACGGCGAGACTCAACATCGGCGCGGACAGAATCGACGGGCAGAGAAACTTTTACGTTCCCAGGATCAGCCCGGCAGGTGCGGCGTTCGATGGGCTCGCACAGAGAAAGAGCCGTGACAACACGACGACGACGCTTCAGACGGTCCTGAACTGGGTGCCGCAGTTCGCCGGCGTCCACCAGTTCGAGGTGCTCGGCGGCTACGAGTTCAACGAGCACACGCTGTCGTCGTTCGGCGCGGAAGCGCGCGCGTTCCTCACCGACGCCTTCGGCTTCAACAGCCTCACCGCCGGCCGGGTCGCCGGCGATCCGCCCTACTGGTCATACAAGGAAGAGACCAGGCTGGTCGGGTTCTTTACGAAGGCGAACTACAGCCTGCTGGACAGGTACTTCGTGACTGGCGTGCTCCGACGCGATGGCGCATCCAATTTCGGAGCAGGGAACAAGTGGGCGAACTTTCCCGCAATCTCGGCTTCGTGGCGCATAAGCGAAGAAGACTTTTTCAACCTGGGTCCCATTTCCGAGCTGCGGCTTCGCGCCGGCTGGGGCAGGCAGGGTAACCCGGCCGTGCCGCCGTACGCTTCGCTGCTCCTGTTCGAGGCCCGTGCGGGGGATCGCTATGTCTTCGGTGAGCAACCCGTGACCGGCATCACTCCGACCACGAATCCGAACCCGGATCTCAAGTGGGAGGAGACCGATCAGACGAACGTCGCCTTCGATTACGGGTTCAGCAACAATCGGTTCAGCGGCAGCGTTGAGTGGTACCGGAAGAATACCCGTGACCTGCTGCTCAGGGTTGCGGTACCGCAGCCGGCAGTGGCGGCGACGCGGCTGGAGAACATCGGCAGAACCAAGAACACCGGCGTGGAGTTCTCGCTGAACGCCGACGTCATCACCAGGCCACAGATGACATGGACCGCCGGTTTCGTGCTCTCGGCGGATCGGAACGAAGTCGTCGACGTTGGCGGCCGCACCTTCATCAACTTGGGGCGGGTTAGCGGCCAGGGTCAGTCGGGCGTGACCGCGCAGCGGATCATGCCGGGACAACCGTACGGCGTGTTCTGGGGGCCGCAATTCGTCGGCTGGGACGGCGGTGGAAGGCAGCAGTTCACCTGCAACGCCGGGAGTGCCGGTTGCGTGAACGGCCTGACTTTCTCGCCGACGGGTGATGACTACACCATCATCGGCGACCCGAATCCGGACTTCACG
>CAZOAT010000077.1:0-12000 GCA_964577965.1 uncultured Gemmatimonadaceae bacterium
TTGGGGTCGATGCCTGGTTATCCGCCTGGTAGAACTTGTGAAAGACGTGCTGCAGTTGCTGCGGAGGGATACCGACGCCGGTGTCGCGGACCATGATCTGGACCGAATCGTCCATGGGTTCCGCCTCCAGGTGTACCCGCCCTCCCTTGTCCGTGAACTTGAAGGCATTCGAGAGAAGGTTGCCGACCACTTCATTCATCCGGTCCTCGTCCCAGAAGACCTCCCCGGGGAGGCGATCACTGCACTTGATGTCGAATTCAATCTCCCTCTGCAAAGCCAGTACACGGAAGGTGTCCTCAAGGTTCTTGAGGAATTTCCGGAGCACCACCGGCTTGGGCTCGATTCGACCCCCTCCTGCCTCGAAACGGCTGACGTCCAGCAGCTGCGCCACCAGCCGCGTAAGGGTTTGCGCCTGCTTCTGGATGGTCTCACTGACTTCGCGCTGCTTAGGGCTGAGATCGCCGTAGATCCCCTCCTTGAGCAGCTCGACGTAACCGGTAATCACGTTGATCGGAGTCTTGAGCTCGTGTGAAGCCACCGATATGAACTCTGCCTTGAGGCGGTCGAGATCTGACAGCTGCAGTGCCATCGATTCGTAGCTGGCCGCAAGCCGGCCGAACTCGTCCTTGCGCCCCGCGCTGAAGGGGAGCCGGTGCTCGAAATCGCCCGCGGCAACGGAAGCCATCCCACGTTCCAGCTCGCTCACCGGCCGGCTGATCGATCGCATGAGCCAGGCGCCGATGCCCATTGCCGTCGCCGCCGCCAGCAGGAGCGCGATTACGGCGTAGCGCTGAGCGTCTTCGGTGGTTTCGGCCGCGTCGGCAACCCTCTCCTGCGTGCGGTCGCGCAGAACAGCCTCCGCATCGCGAACCGCTCGCTGCAGGGCCTCCAGCCGGGGCAGAACGGTGCCGGCGGAGATCCGCTCAGCCTGGGTGACGTTGCCGGCACGCGCAGCCTCCCATTCCTCGGCAGTCGCGCCCCGCAACTCCTCCGCACCGGCCTTGAGCGCGGCGGCCTGCACGAGCCCGAAGTGCCGCAGCGTGTCCGCCATGGCGCTCAACCTGTCCAACTCGCGCACCATCCTTTCGCGCGACGGTTCGTCGTGCACGAAAAGGAGCGCGTTTTCGGCGGCGCGTATGTCCTCGAGCCCCTTGCGTACCCGTCCCATAAGGAGCGACGCCGCGAACTCCGCATCCACGAGGTCGCGCGCCGATTCCTCCGCGGTGCGCAGGGCGTTTATAGCCAGGAGCAGCGGAATGAGCAGAACGATGCCCATTCCCAGCATGCCGACGGCCAGCCGTGCGCGCAGCGTCATACGCGGTTGACACCCCCGGAGGGGCGCCCTAGGTTGCGGCGCTCCCGCCGCCCCTCACAAGAGTTCATGCAATACGAGTATACGCGGATCGCCAGACTGCGCGATCACGCCGGTGAGACCGTTCGCGTGCGGGGGTGGGTCACCCACGTCCGCTCGTCCGGGAAAATTGCCTTCGTCGTCGTGCGCGACGGTAGTGGCATCGTGCAGACTGTGATCAGTCGCAAGGAAGTGGACGAGGCGAGCTGGACTGAGCTTGCCCGCGCGGTCATCGAGAGCGCCGTCGAGATAACGGGCGTTGCACGGCAGGACGATCGAGCGCCGGGGGGTGTCGAGGTCACGGTTAACACGCTGCGCGTAACAGGCGACAGCTCTGCCGATTATCCGATCCAGCCCAAGGAGCACGGGATCGACTTTCTGCTGGACAATCGCCACCTCTGGCTCCGGAGCCCGCGACAGACCGCAATAGCCCGTGTGCGGCACGAGGTTGTCCAGGCGATCCGGGATTTCTTCTATGAGCGCGATTTCGTCCTCGTGGATACCCCGATCCTCACGGCTGCGATTGGCGAGCGCAGCGGCCTCTTTTCGACGGACTACTTTGACGAAGGTAACGCGTATCTCGCGCAGACCGGGCAGCTGTACGGCGAGGCGGCCGCTGCCGCCCTGGGGCGGATCTATTGTTTCGGGCCGACCTTCAGGGCCGAGAAGTCCAAGACGCGGCGACACCTGGCCGAATTCTGGATGGTCGAGCCCGAGGTCGCGTTCAACGACAGCGCGGACAATATGCGGCTGCAGGAGGACTTCGTCTCCTACATCCTCGCCCGCTGCCTTGACCGGCGTCTGGCCGAGCTGAAGGAGCTGGAGCGTGATACCTCGAAGCTCGAGGCCGTTGTAACGCCATTTCCACGGATCGACTACACTGAAGCTGTCGAGACACTCAGGGCCAGGGGTAGTTCGATAACGTGGGGGGACGACCTCGGCGCGGAGGACGAGACGCTGCTGGTCGGAGACCAGGACAAGCCGGTCTTCGTCATGAACTATCCGAAGGAGGCAAAGGCCTTCTACATGAAGGAGAATCCGGCCGATCCAAGGACGGTCTTGTGCAACGACTGCCTGGCGCCGGAGGGCTACGGCGAGATCATCGGAGGCTCTCAGCGGGAAGACGACTATGACAAGCTGCTCCACCGGATCCAGGAGGAAGGACTGCCGCTGGACGCTTACGGCTGGTACCTCGACCTCAGGAAGTACGGGACGTTCGTGCACTCCGGCTTCGGTCTTGGGGTCGAGCGCGTGATCTCGTGGATCTGCGGACTGCCCCACCTGCGCGAGGCGATCGCGTTCCCACGGATGATGAACCGGCTGCGGCCGTAGTTACCGCTCGCACGCGCCTGGCGGCGTGTGAGACGCGGCTATTCGGCGCTCTTGATCTCCTCCCAGAGCGTATCCAGTGCGTCGAGTCCGGCGGTGTGAGTGTCGATGCCGCGTTCAGCAGCAAGCCGCTCGACAGCAGTGAAGCGGCGCTCGAACTTCCGATTGGCGGCATCGAGCGCGAGTCCCGCGTGAACGCCAGCCTTCCGACAGAGATTGACGCAGGCGAAGAGGAGATCGCCGAGCTCGTCTGCCAGCTGTGCGTGGACCTCGTCGTAGACGGGTGCGCCATGAGTCCCTGTCCTGACCGGACTCTGTTCCAGATGCACCTGGACCTCGCGCAGCTCCTCCTCGACCTTGGCCGCGGGGCCGGCCACATCCGGCCAGTCGAAGCCGACACCGGCTGCGCGATCCTGGAGCCGATGTGCCCGGTGCAGCGCGGGAAGTCCGCCGGGCAGACCTTCTCCGATCTCCCTGCGCCGGCGCGCTTTCATCCGCTCCCAGGGCTCCTTCGTTCCGTTGTCATAGAGGTGGGGATGTCGCCCCTTCATCTTGCTCACCAGCCCTTGAGCTACCGTACGGGCGTCGAAAGCGCCACGTTCCTCTGCGATCACGCTGTGGAACAGAACCTGGAGGAGGAGGTCACCGAGTTCTTCGCGCATCTGCTCGTCCCCGCCCAGGGCAATCGCATCGTCGAGCTCGTATGCTTCCTCGATGAGATAGGGCCGGAGGGAGTCATGAGTCTGCGCCGCATCCCAGTCGCAGCGTAGGCGGAGATCACGCATCAGCGCGAGCGCATTGTCGAACGGGGAGCGATCGTTCATCAGTCGGTGAAGGCAGGAGAATTGATGCACGGCAGGCACGCTTCGCCGGCTCGCGCAGCTGAGGGCCGTGCGCTGACAACGTAGGTAGATCACGGGAGGACCGTCAACTTGCCGGCTGAAGTGCATCGTGCATGGATCGAAGTGGATGTAGGAGCGATTCGTCGCAATGCGCAAACGCTTGCGCGACATAGCGGCGCACAACTGCTACCGATGGTCAAGGCCGATGCCTACGGGCTGGGAGTAGCTCCCGCTTTGCGCGCGCTCGAGCACGTCGAGCCGTGGGGTTATGGGGTCGCGACGGTCGCGGAAGGTGAGGAGTTGCGCTCGCTCGGGGTGATGAGGCCCGTGCTCGTGTTCACCCCGCTGGTAACGGAGGAGCACAAGCGTGCGCTCGCTGCCCGGCTGACACTGGCGCTCGGCGACCCCGAGAGCATCCGTGCGTGGGCGATGGCGGGTGGCGAGTGGCACCTGGCGATAGATACAGGCATGGCCCGAGGCGGGTTGGACTGGCGGGAGGTACCTCGCCTTGGCGAAATGATCGCCGGTCATCGGCCGTCAGGCGTGTTTACGCACTTTCACTCGGCGGAGACCAGCGCACGCTCAGTTGCCGATCAGGAGCTACGGTTCGAGCAGGCCCTGGCCTCCATCCCGGAACTCCCTGGGCTGGTGCACAGCGACAACAGTGCGGCCATCGTGCGACGCGGGCGGTCGCGGCTGCCGCTGGTGCGCCCTGGAATCTTCTTGTATGGAGCGGGCTATTGGGAAGGCGCGGAGCTCACAGCGGAACCGGTCGTCAGCGTCCGGGCACGTGTTGTCGACCTGAGGGACGCCATGCCTGGCGATACCGTGAGCTACGGTGCGACGTACCAGGTGGGCCGCCGCGCCAGGATAGCAACCGTGGCATATGGCCACGCCGACGGCTATCCCATGGCGATGAGCGACGTCGGTGTCGCACTGGTCAACGGCGCAAGCGTCCCGGTAGTGGGTCGCGTCACTATGGACATGACCATGCTCGATGTAACCGGTGTGCCCTGCGAGCGCGGTGACGTTGTCACTTTCGTAGGTCGCGACGGAGACGCGGTTCTCACGGTGGACGAGGTTGCGTCCCGCGCCAACGTCTCCCCCTACGAGCTCCTCGTCAGAATGCGAAATCGAATTCCGCGAGTGTACACGGGTGAGTGAGCCGAAGCGCGCACTGATTCTCGTGCTCGACGGTGTAGGATGCGGCGCTGCGCCTGACGCTGCGGAGTATGGCGATGCCGGCACCGATACGCTGGGCAACCTGTCGCGCGCGGTGGGCGGGCTGAAGCTGCCTCACCTCGAACGGCTTGGTCTCGGACGTGTCAGCGCGATAGAGGGAGTCGATCCATTCGTGGCGCCGGTGGCCGCGTGGGGCCGGATGCGGCCGCGTTCGCGAGGCAAGGACAGCACGACAGGCCATTGGGAGATCGCCGGCCTTCTCCTCGAGCGGCCGCTGCCTACTTATCCCCGTGGCTTCCCCAAATCGGTCATCGCGGAGTTCTCGCACCGGACGGGCAGGGCGGTGCTTGGCAATGTCGCCACCAGTGGGACGGAGGCCATCCGTCGGTTCGGTGACCAGCACAGGCTTGTCGGCTCGTGGATCGTGTACACCTCCGCAGATTCAGTCTTTCAAGTAGCGGCGCATGAGGAGGTTGTGCCCCTGAAGGAGCTCTACGCCGCCTGCGAGATCGCGCTCTCACTGCGGTCGCACGTCGATGGTGGTGAGGGGCCACTGGTTGGGCGCGCGATCGCGAGGCCGTTTGGCGGCGTCCCGGGCAGCTATCGCCGCACGGCGAACCGTCGCGACTTCTCACTTGCTCCGCCGGGGGAGACGCTGCTGGATGCTCTCGCTGCGGCGGGCATCCCGCGTCACGGAGTTGGGAAGATCGACGACTTGTTCGCCGGCCGTGGTATCAGGTCGGTCCACACCGGGTCGAACGCCGAGGGTGTGGCCGAAATTCTTTCGTGGCTTGAGGATGCGGGTGGTGGGTTGCTGTTCGCCAACCTTGTAGATTTCGACCAGCAGTATGGGCACAGAAACGATGTGCCAGGGTTTTACAAGGCGCTGCGAGACTTCGACGCCGCCCTTCCCGAGCTCCTCTCCCGCTTGCGCCCGAACGACCTTCTATTCGTAACTGCCGACCACGGCAACGATCCAACTACACCTTCGACGGACCATGCACGCGAGTGTGTGCCGCTGCTGGCCGCGGGCGCTCACATTGCTGCCGTCGACGTGGGGACGCGCTCGACCTTCGCCGACCTTGGAGCGACCGTGGCTCACTGGCTCGGCTCGGACTTCCGGGGTGCGGGCGTCTCGTTCCTCCCGCAGTTGCTGAGATCGTGAGCGCAGCGGATCGGGCTTCGGAGCTGCGGGCGGCGGCGTTCGCAGCCATGGCGAACGCACATGCTCCCTATTCCCGCTTTCGCGTCGGTGCGGCACTGGAGACCGACTCAGGTGTCATAGTTAGTGCATGCAACGTGGAAAACGCCGCGTATCCGCTCAGCCTGTGCGCAGAACAGGCCGTTGTGGCCGCGGCTCTGGCGCAGGGTTCGCGCCGGTTCACTGCGCTTGCCATCGCAACTGAAGGCGAGCATCCCAGTCCGCCCTGTGGCGCATGTCGTCAGGTTCTCGCTGAATTCGGAGATCTTGTCATAACCAGCTACTCAACAGAAGGGCGCTCCGGCCGATGGTCGCTATCGGAGCTCCTTCCGCACCCGTTCTCCGCCGCGCTCCTGCCCGGGGACTACCGTTGATGCGCCATCTTGCTGTCGCGTGCATCGCGCTGCTGGGTCTCACCGCGTGCAGCGAGCGTCTCGACAGCGACGTCGGTTGTCCGCTGCTCTGCCCCAGGGGAGCTGTTGACATCCAGACCGCTACGGTTGACGCGATCGTGCTCGATACGACCGTCTCTGCACTCCGCGCGCCCGGCGCGGGCGAGGTGATGCTGCTTGCGAACAGGGGTGACACGCTCGATACCCGCGTAGTGATCCGGATCGACTCGGTATCGCCGCTTTACATTCCAGACACGACCGGAGTGGACTCCACGGAAATGCCGATCGAGGAGATCCACGACGCGATACTGCGGCTCCGGATCTCGACGTTCGAGGGGATCATACCGGATCCGACCACGATCGAAGTCTTCAACGTCGACGCCGACACTCCCGACACCGTATTCAGCGCGCTGCTGCCGTTGTTCACGCCTGAGCGGCTGCTCGGTGACGGTACGTTCACGGCTGAGGAGCTTGCCGACGCCGACAGCGTACGGATTCCACTGGACGGCGATGCGCTGCTGCCGATCATTCAATCGACCGAGCGACTGCGGCTGGGGCTGAGGATATCCGGTCCGGGGAGCGTTCAGCTCCACGTGTTCGCCGCGGAGTCCGGGTCGCCCGCGCTGCTTTCTTTCAGGCCCTTGGCTGACACCGCTGCGCGACGCATCGTCTATGCGCCGAATTCGAAATCGCCACCGGCGCCGGCTGAGCTGCAGGCCAACCTCTCGGACTTCGTGATCTTCGCCATCGTTCCACCAGGGGGAGCGGTCACTGACCTGAACGTCGGAGGGCTCCCGGCACGCCGCTCGTATCTGCGGTTCGCGATCCCGCCGTTCATTCTGGATTCGGCGACCGTGGTTCGCGCGACATTGCTGCTCCACCAACGACCGAATCCAACCTTCGGCCCGACCGACACGATGGGTGTCACGGTGAACCTTGTTCTCGCCGGGGTTATCGTGAGCGACGTTGCGCGCGCCGCGACACTCACTGCGGATCCTTCCATCACGGCTATCGACACTATGTTCATCGTACCCGCCGAGGGTGGCGAAAGGGCCGTGGACATCGCCTCACTCGTGCAATTCTGGCGGGGAGTAGCCCCTGACGACACGCCCCACGCAGTCGTGCTCGCGAGCACTCGTGAGAATGGGTCCGCTCTGGAGGCGCGTTTCTACTCGCTCGAGGCTGACCCCGCTCTTCGCCCGAGGCTGCGCATCAGCTACTCACCGCGCCAGCCGCCGGGGCTGCCATGAGCAGGATCATCCGTAGAATCGTCCTCGCAGGGGTGGTATGCACTGTTGCGCCAGCGCCGGCAACAGCGCAGGGGAACCTCAGCACTCAGGGTTTTGGTTACCCGCCTGGGCAGCTGAGTGCACGCGGCCTCGCTACAGGAGGGGCGGTGACGGAGGTCGATCCCCAGGCGCCTGTGAATCCAGCGACTCCGATGCTGTGGGGCGCAACAGTGCTCTTCGGTCAGTACGATCCGGAATTCCGTCGCGTGGACGTTCCGGAGAGTGGCAGCTCAAGCACCATGACGGCTCGTTTCCCGGGTGTCGGTGTCTCGTTCCCGTTCGGCACACGCGTGGCTGCCGGACTGAACGTATCCACCTTTCTCGATCGCACCTGGTCCACCCGGTTCGATCACCTGCAGGTGATCGGGACAGACACAGTCACCGGCACGAACGTGCTGACGAGTGAAGGCTCGATAGCCGACATCCGTGTTGCACTCGCATACGCCATCACACCGCGCATCAACTTCGGCGTCGGCGGGCACTTCTTCAGTGGTGAGAACCGGTTCATTCATCAGCAGACCTTTCCGGACACCGTCCGGTTCTCCGGAGTTCTGGAGAGCTCGGACGTGAGCTATGGCGGAATGGGTATATCCGCAGGTCTCGAGGCACGAATCCGCCGCACCTGGCAGCTCGGCGCGTCAGTGCGGACCGGCGGTGACATTACGGCGGAATCGGGCGACACGACGCTGTCCTCCGGACGCGTGCCGCTTCGTTACGGCGCGGGAGTGACGTACTTCGGGCTGCACGGCGCGCAGCTTTCGGCACGCGCATCGTTCGAGGAGTGGTCCTCGATGCAGTCGCTCGGAAGCGAAAACGTGACAGCTTTCGACAGCTGGGATTTCGGAGTGGGCGCTGACGTGACGGGACCGCGCATCGGCAGGCGCGTAATCATGCTGCGAGCGGGAGTGCGTCATCGTTCGCTGCCCTTCGGTGTCCGCGGCCAGAAGGTCGAGGAGCTCGCCTTGAGCACGGGATTCGGAATCCCCATCAGCATCGACCGTGCGTCACTCGATTTCGGAATAGCACGCGCCAGCCGCGACGCCGGCCGCCTGTCCGGCCCGGGTTTTCCCGGCGGTGTGGACGTGAGCGAAACTGCCTACATACTGAGTTTCGGGATTCGCGTCAGGCCCTGAGCCGATGACCGAGCCGGGTGCGCCGCTGATACTCGTCGCAGACGACATTCCGGCGAACGTCGAGCTTCTGTACGACCAGCTCAGTACACTCGGCTATCGCACGGTAACGGCCCACGATGGCCCAACAGCGCTCGCGGCCTGCTTCGACGACAGTCCCGACCTGTGCATCCTCGACGTCGCGATGCCGGCAGGTGACCTCGGCGTGGACGACCGCAGCACTGGATTCGAGGTGTGCCGCAGAATCAAGCGCGACCCCCGCACTGCCCGAATTCCCGTCATCTTCGTCACCGCGCTCAATGATACCGGCGACCGGGTAAAGGCGATCGAAGCAGGCGGTGACGATTTTCTCACCAAGCCGCACAACCGCCTGGTCCTCGGCGCTCGTGTTCGGAGCCTGTTGAAACTCAAGGCTGTGACCGACGCCCTGGAGGACAGCTACCGCAAGCTTCGGGAGCTCGAGAAGGTGCGGTCCGACCTGATGAAGATGGTCGTGCATGATCTGAAGACTCCGCTCGCCTCGGTGGTTGCGGCCATAGAGATCGTCGGGGACGGTGATGCCGGGCCGGTGACGGAGCTGCAGCGCGAACTCCTGAGCGACGCTCAATCCAAGACCAACGACCTGCTCGCGCTGATCGAGGACCTGCTCGAGGTTGCCCGTGTGGAGGAGACTGATCTCGAGCTCGAGCTGGGCACGCTCGTTCCGAAGGATTTTCTGGAGGCACTGGTTGAGGACTGGTCGCTGCGGCTGAGGCAGGAGAAGACCGTCGTGGCGGTGTCGGTCACTCCCGACGCGCCACCGATAAGAGCGGACGTCCAGATCCTGCGGCGAGTGTTCGGCAATCTGGTGCAGAATGCGCTGACTCACTCAACGCATCCGATTCGTCTCGAGCTGCGTGCCAAGAAAGGGGAAGCGGGTGTGTTGTTCAGCGTCGGCGACGATGGGCCCGGGATTCCCGAGGAGTATCACGAGGTGATCTTCCACAAGTTCCGCCAGGTAAGGCCCGCGAATCTGCCCCGAGTCCGCAGCTCGGGGCTGGGGCTGGCATTCTGCAAGCTGGCAGTCGAGGCTCACGGTGGACGTGTGTGGGTCCGCAGCCGTGAGGGCGAGGGCAGTGTCTTTTACGTCGCCCTCCCGCTGGAGCCGACCGTTAGAACCTGACCGGATATATTCAATGGCTATGCACCAACGGTCCGCACCCACTGTTTACGTCGAGACGTACGGATGCCAGATGAACGTCAGCGACTCCGAGCTCATCCTCGGCAGGCTGGCGGACCTCGGGTACGTCGCGGTCGATGCACCGGACCGCGCGGATGTCATACTGGTCAACACATGTGCTATCCGGGAGCACGCTGAGCAACGCGTCCTCGGGCGCCTCGGCGAGCTCAAGCGATTCATGGGCCCGGCGACTGTGCTCGGAGTCGCGGGTTGCATGGCGCAGCGTCTGGGTCCACGGCTACTGGAACGTGCAGACCACGTCAGTCTCGTGGTCGGACCTGATGGATATCGTGCGCTTCCGGATCTGATCGACGGTGCGAGGCGTGGGGACCGTAGCACGACCACCACCTTCGATCTGGAAGAACACTACGAGGACTTCAGCGCCCGTCGGTTCGATGGCGTGAAGGCCTGGATTCCGGTGCAGCGCGGCTGCGACTACCGGTGTACGTACTGCATCGTGCCGTACACCCGCGGTCCCGAGCGCAGCAGGCGTACGGCTGATGTCGTGCGTGAGGTTGAGAGGGTAGCCGCGGGCGGAATCACCGAAGTGGTCCTCCTCGGCCAGACGGTGAATTCGTACAATGACGGCACTCACGACTTCGGGGAACTGCTGCGCGCTGTCGGCCGCGTGCACGGGATCAGGCGCGTTCGGTTCACCAGTCCGCATCCCAATGATTTCAGCGATTCGGTCATCCGCTCCATGGCGGAGACGGCCACGGTCTGCGAGCACGTGCACCTGCCCATGCAGTCGGGCTCGTCCCGCGTTCTCAAGCGGATGCTGCGGCGTTACACGCGCGAGCAGTTCCTCGCATGCGTGGACCGGCTGCGAGCTGCTATTCCGGGACTGGCGCTCACGACGGACGTCATAGTCGGCTTTCCGGGTGAGACTGAGGAGGATTTCGAAGAGACTCTGAGCGCCGTTCGTGCTGGCGGATTCCAGGACGCATTCACCTTCAAGTTCTCGCCGCGCGAGGGCACACCCGCTACGCGCATGCCTGCGGAGATCACAGTTGCTGACGAGGTGGCCAGCGAGCGCCTCGCGCGCCTGATCGAGACGATTCGATCACAGGCTCGCTCGCTGAACCTCCGGCTGCTCGGCACGCGCCACGAGGTGCTTGTTGAGAAGGAAGCTCGTCGCGGTGGTCTGCTGCAGGCGCGAACGCGCGAGTTCCGGACTGTGATCATCCCAGGTGGGCCGGAACTGATCGGTAGCTACTTCAACGTGGAGCTGACCGGAACGACCGGCTCAACGTTCACCGGGCAGGTCGTGCGTGAGCGGGAGGCGCTACCGATGGCCGGCTGAAGCCCGGACATCGGAGCGTCCCCACCTCAGAGCCGCTTTACAGCCACGGCCTGAGCGCAACGAGCATGAGATCCGCGCGATTGTCGCTGTTGACGTCCACGATTTCCGCGACGGGGGCAGGCCCTGAGTTAACGAGCAGCACGCGGCGGCCCGACGGCTCCGTTGCCCATACGCCGGTGAGCGGCGCCGTATAGCCGAGCGTCAGAGCGTGCAGCGCCAGCCTGTCGAAGGCTGTGTCGCCGACCAATCCGAGCAGCACGTCACCAGAAAGATTGCCAGTTGTCGCCGTGCGCCCGAAGATGATGTCGCCGAGGGTGGTGGTGCGACCCCAGCGCACGTCGTCGAAGTCGCCCAGCCCGAAGCCCTTGTCGAGGCACCACTGCCTGCCCCAGACCGGATGACCTGCTCCCGAACGGCAGAAGCTTGGCGCTCCCGAACTCAGCTGTGGGTTGATTACGTTCACGTCCCACCGGCCAAGGTTGCGCGCGCGATCCTCGTCGAGGAGCAGGAGCACGTCGCCCTGCCGGTTCAGTATGGAGACTCTGTCGCCGGTCGGAACGAGCCGGAACTCGTCGCGCACGCCGCGTGCGTGCGCGCGCGCCAGCGCACCTGCGGCGACCACCTGCGGTCTGCGATTGCTGCTGGCGAACTGGCGAACAGACGTCGGTACCTCGCTCAATGCAACCTGACGGGCGAACCGCCCGCGTGAGCCCGCCACGGCGGCCGTAGCCCGCTGCTGGCCCGGCGGCTGCGCCCGTCCCC
>CAZOAT010000078.1:0-11849 GCA_964577965.1 uncultured Gemmatimonadaceae bacterium
ACGCGATGCGAAACGAGCGGGAGCGGGGACAGTGGCTCTGCGCCGACCACGATCGCGCGCCGCAGAACCGCCAGGCCCCGCGCAGTGGCAGCCTCGTCGCGCGCATGCACCGTCGCCAGCGGCTGTCCATGTTCCACCCTGTCGCCGGGCTTCACAGTGACGATGAAACCGACCGACGGATCTATCCCGGCATCCATCCGCGAGCGGCCAGCGCCAAGTTCCACCAGTCCCCAGCCGATCGCCCTCGGATCCACTGCCGCCACGGTCCCGGTACGGGGCGCGGTGAACGGCTCCACGACCTTGGCGAGCGGCAGCCGTGCAGGATCGTCGACGACGCCCGGATCACCGCCCTGCGCGGCGATGATCGCCTGAAAGGTCCTTGCGGCCCGACCCGATTCGATCGCCTCCGTCATGATCGCTCGCGCATCGGGGTGCGTTGAAACGACACCGGCCAGCAACAGCATCTCCGCGCCAAGCGCGTAGGTGACTTCCATAAGATCGGCAGGCCCGCGTCCGTGCAGTGCCGCGATGCTCTCAGAGACTTCGACCGCATTGCCGCACGCATGCCCCAGCGGCCGATCCATCGCGGTGAGCAGGGCGACGACAGGACAGCCGTGAGATTCCCCCAGCTCGATCATCGCGGTAGCGACCTCGATGCCAAGCTGCGGGAGAAACGCGCCGGATCCGCGCTTGACGTCCAGCACCAGCCCGGTGAGCCCCTCCGACAGCTTCTTGCTCATGATGCTGGCGGCGATCAGGGGAATGGATTCCACAGTGGCCGTGGCGTTGCGCAGTGCGTAGATCTTCCGGTCAGCCGGCGCAACCTCAGTCGTCTGGCCGAACAGCGCGCAGCCGATCCGTTCTATCTGACGCGCGGCTTCATCGAGGCTGAGATCGGTGCGGAAGCCGGGAATCGACTCCAGCTTGTCGAGCGTGCCGCCGGTGTGCGCGAGGCCCCGCCCCGACATCATCGGTACGGCCACACCGAGCGAGGCGATGAGCGGGGCGAGAATGATCGAGACCTTGTCGCCGACGCCACCGGTCGAATGCTTGTCGATACGCGGGACCGGAAGGTGCGACAGGTCAAGCGTATGGCCGCTCTCGAGCATACCGTCGGTAAGCGCGCTCGTCTCAGCTGCATCCATTCCGCGCAGAAAGATCGCCATCAACAGCGCGGCCATCTGATAATCGGGGATGACCCCCTGCGCGTAGTCGCGGGCGAGGACCCGCCATTCATCCGGCTCGATCCTCCCGCCGTCGCGTTTGCGTTCTATCACACGTGGGACGATCATGGGCAGGCGGTATTCTACGCTTGAGACAGAGAGTGGAACAGAGAACCCTGCCCCCGACCCACACCCCGGCGTGGAGCCGCTTCCTGGTCACGATCGCACTTTCGGTCGTGATCAAGGGGACTCTCGGCGCGCAACCGGCGCAGCAGGCAATCACCGACGGTGATCGCGCCTACACTGAGCACGACGCGGCAGCCGCGCTCGCCAGCTACGAAAGGGCAGCCAGTGCCGACACGCTCAGTTACGAGGCCGCGTGGAAAGCCTCCCGCAGCGCGGCCGACCTGGAGGTGCGTGCCCGTGGCACACCGGATCACTCCGTGCTCCTGCGCACCGCGGAACTGTACGCTCGCAGGGCTGTCGCGCTTCGTCCCGACGGCGCTGACGGCCACTTCGCCCTGGCACGTGCATTGGGCATCGCCGCGCGGGCGGTGGGAGCCCGTCAGCGCGTTCGTTACGCAGGCGACGTGCGGAACCACGCCCTCCAGTGCCTGCGGTACGATCCCGGCCACTCGGGCTGCCTTCACGTCATGGGCGCATGGAACGCGGAAGTAATGCGGCTGAGCGGAGTCGAGAGGTTCGTCGCCAGACGACTGCTGGGAGGACGCGCCTTCGGAAGCGCGAGCTGGAACGAGGCGATCAGGTACATTGAGGCCGCCGTTGCCGCGGCTCCGCAGCGGATCGTGCACCGCATTGAACTGGCGGAGATCTACGCAGAGCTGGGGCGCACCACCGAGGCGAGGCGGCACTACGAAGCAGCGCTCACCCTGGCCGTGGACGACTTCAACGACCCCATTTACCAGAGTACAGCACGCACCGCGCTGGATCGAATGAATCGAACGCCGAATCCCTGAGCGCCGGTAGCTGCGTGGATCAGTCGACGATCGTGTCGTCAGCCGTCGCAGCGAGCCGTGCTGCGCGTTGGGCAGCACGCCTCTGTGCCACGGCCCGATCGAGCGTGCGGCGGAGTTTCTCCCACGGCGTCCTGTCGCGGCCGGCGACGCGGCGAATACGGCGCAACAGCTCGCGGCGAGTGGGAGTACCCTGAGGGGTCAGCATCACGACGGCCGCCCCGATCAGCGCGCCCACGGCAAAGACAGCAAGCGCTGCTGCGAGGCCAAACTCACGCGTTTCCGTGTAGGGGCGGCCCTTTGCGGTGGTTACGGGAGGCTGGCCGGACGTTTCCAGCGGCGATGGATCAGTTGCACTCATGGCGCGTGGTGCTCAGGGTATGGTAAGGAACTTGCGCAACGTGAGGCCGAAATGAGGAGCAGTGACGGACCCGACGAGCCCGTCGTGCCGTTGCTGAGGCAGCGGACGGGACGGGCCGATCCGCTCCTGTTCGGTGCAATACCCGTGCGAGGAGCGGGATGAGCGACACTGGAAAGACAGTCCTTTTGGTCGAGGACAACGAAGACAACAGGATCGTCTATTCAACGATCCTGAAACACTTCGGCTACACGGTCACGGAGGCGCTCAACGGTGAAGACGGAATCGCGAAGGCCCGCTCCCAGAAGCCGGATCTGATCCTGATGGATATTTCGATTCCGGTGATCGACGGGTGGGAGGCGACTCAGGTCCTCAAGAGGGATCCCGAGACCAAGCACATCCCGATAATTGCCCTCACGGCCCATGCGCTCGCATCGGACCGGGAGAAGGCCATGGAAGTCGGCTGCGACGGTTATCTCGCGAAGCCATGCGAACCGCGGGCGGTGGTTGCCGAGGTGCAGCGTTTCCTGGGACCGGGACGCAATGGCGGCTGAGGCCACTCCGCAGTCTGGTCGTCCACGCAAACGGATCCTCGTCGTTGACGACCATGCCGACAACGTGGAGGTGCTCCGCGCCCGGCTCGACGCAAAGGGGTATGACGTAGCGACAGCCAGCGGTGGCGAGGAAGCACTGCAGTCGGTGGCGGCCGCGGCTCCTGACCTGATCCTGCTCGACGTGATGATGCCGCACGTGAACGGGAAGGAGGTCGCACGCCGCATCAAGAGCGACCACAGGCTGCCGTTCATTCCCATAATCATGCAGACTGCACTCGACTCCACCCAGGATCGGGTAGAAGGTCTCGATGCGGGGGCGGACGATTACATCACCAAGCCGATCAACTTCAGCGAGCTGGAGGCCCGGATCCGCTCCATGCTGCGGATCAAGGCATTGCAGGATGACCTGGGGGAGCGGGAGCGCGAGCTCGAGGACATGAACGACCGGCTGCGGAAGATGGCGCAGACCGACGGGCTGACGGACGTGGACAACCGCCGGTATCTGGAGGAGCGGCTCCAGGAGATGATCGAGCACTCCAACCGCCTGCAGGAGCCGCTCGCGTGCGTGATGTGCGACATCGATCACTTCAAGAGCGTGAACGATACGCACGGCCATCAGGCGGGCGATGCAGTCCTCAGAGAGTTCGCAGCACTGCTGCGCAATCACGCGCGGGAAATAGACCGGGTCGGGCGGTACGGAGGCGAGGAATTCGTCATCCTACTGCCCGGGGCTGTGCTGGATGAGGGGGTCACGTTCGCCGAGCGACTGCGGCACGCTGTGGAGACGCATACTTTCAGGTTTGCAGGCGGAACGGTGCGGCGGACGATGAGCTGCGGAGTGGCCACCTGGCCGCACGCCGATCTCCGCACGGAAGACGACCTTCTGCGCGCCGCCGATGACGCGCTGTACGTCGCCAAGGAGAAGGGACGCAATCGCGTCGTGCGGTTTGGCGGGGACGAATTCAATGCTCTTATCGGAGAGTGGAAAGCCAATGTCGAGGCCGTGGGAGACCGCCCCGCCGACAGCCGCCCCAGCACTCCTGCGCGCGGAAGCCCGGCCGCTCCCGTTTAAGGAACTCCTGCTTCGCGCAACTGGAGTGGCTCCCTGAGGGCCCCAGCCGCGGCCAATCAGGGAGGCAACGCCACGCCCGCTGAGCGGGCGGCTGCGTTGCGGGAGATCCTGAATCGTGCCGCCTTCGAGTACTACGTACTCGATCGTCCGACGCTCCCTGACTCCGAATATGACCGCCTCTTCCGGGAGCTGCAGGCGCTGGAGCAGACGCATCCGGAGCTCCGCACGGATGATTCGCCGACTCTCCGCGTCGGTGCCGCCCCACAGAGCGAGCTGGCCAAGCACGAGCACCTGGTCCCGATGCTTTCACTGGCCAACGCTTTCGATGACGCTGAGCTGCATGCGTGGGAGGAGCGGCTGGTCCGCATCGCTGGCGAGGACGTGCGCCGTTCGGGGTACACGGCGGAGCTCAAGATTGACGGGACCGCCGTCAGCCTGACATACGAGGACGGAGTACTGGTGGAGGGCGCTACTCGCGGAAACGGGATGATCGGCGAGGTGGTCACCGCCAACCTGCGAACCGTGAAAGGCGTTCCTCTGCGTCTGCGCGGCGACCACCCGCGCAACCGCATGGAGATCCGCGGCGAGATCTACATACCGTTCGACGCCTTTGAGAGAATGAACGTCGAGCGTGCACTTGCGGGCGAGCCGGTGTTCGCCAACCCGCGGAACGCAGCTGCCGGTTCCCTCAGGCAGCTGGACCCCGCCGTGACAGCATCGCGCCCGCTGCGGTTCTTCAGCTACTCGGTGACGGCCCCAGGCGGGGGAATCCCCAGGATCCGGTCGCAGTGGGACGTGCTGGATGTGCTGGTGGAATGGGGGGTGCCCGTCGCACCGCACCGCCGTCGCTGCCGCACACTGGAAGAGGTCGTCGCCTGGGCCGACGAGCTCGAGCACAGGCTTCGTGGCTCGCTCAATTTCGCGATAGACGGGGGCGTCGTGAAGGTGGACGACCTCCGACTGCAGGATGAGCTCGGCGTCGTGGGCGGGCGGGAACCGCGCTGGGCAGTGGCGAGAAAGTTCGCGCCCGATCTGGCAGAGACGACTCTGCTCGCGATCCGCGTGAACGTCGGCCGAACCGGCGCGCTGAACCCGTACGCCGTGCTCGAGCCAGTCGAGGTGGGGGGCGTGATCGTGAAGCTGTCCACGCTGCACAACGAGGATTACGTCCGGTCCAAGGACCTTCGTGTCGGCGACAGGGTCCTCGTCAAGCGAGCCGGAGAGGTCATCCCGCAGATCGTCGGACCGCTGCCGGAAAAGCGCGCAGGGAGCGAGCGGCGCTGGCGCATGCCTGCGAAGTGCCCGGCCTGCGGGGTTGCCGCCATAAGGGAGGAAGGCGAAGCTGCGGTGTACTGCCCGAATGTCGCCTGTCCGGGCCGAAGGCTGGAGGCGCTGGTGCACTTCGCTTCGCGCGGCGCCATGGACATCCGCGGGCTTTCCTACGCGAGGATAGCTCAGCTCGTGGATGCCAGCCTGGTCAGCGACGTGGCCGACCTCTACGATCTGCGTCCGGAGCAGCTGGCGAAACTCGATGGATACGCGGACAAATCGGCCCGCTCACTCGTCGAGGCGATCGCCGCATCGCGCAGCCGACCGCTCTCACGCCTCGTGTATGGACTGGGCATCCGGCACGTCGGCGAGATCGCCGCCCAGCTGCTTGCGCGCTACTTCGGCACGCTTGACGCCCTCGCCGCAGCGCGAGCCGAAGACGTCGCATCCATCCGGGGGATCGGCACTGTCATTGCCGAGGCCGTTCACGACTTTTTTGCCGACCCCGCGGCGCGTGAGCTGGTCGAGCGGCTTCGAAGCCGGGCGGTGAATCTCACTGAGCCGAGGGTTGCGCTGACGGGAGGCGCGCTGGCGGGGATGACCGTCGTGCTGACGGGAACGCTGCCGACACTCTCCCGCAAGGAGGCGACGGAGCTCGTCGAGCTGCATGGGGGACGGGTGACGAGCTCAGTCTCAAAGGCGACGACTTTCATCGTGGCCGGGGAAGAGGCGGGAGGAAAGCTGGAGAAGGCCCGCGTCCTCGGCGTCGAGGTGATCGACGAGGCGGAACTCTTGCGTCGAGTGCGGCGGGAGGGTAGTTAGCGCAAATGACTGATTACACACCGCACGGCCTCGTCGCGATGCCCCTTGCAACACTTCGCACCCTGTTGCAGCAGCTCGACGACCGTATGTCGGCTCAAGCCGTGTACGCGCTGCGGCAGGCTGGTTACGCGGGAGGAACGGAGATGGCGGCAGCGTTCGACGCCTGGATGCGCGATAACGACGGTGAAGGCGATGCTGCCGAACTGGGGCTGGAGGAATTCAACGCCCGGGTGGCGGCATTTTTCGAACAGGCGGGGTGGGGACAGCTCGCTATGAGCTCCGTCCACGATCTGGTCGCCGCTGTGGACATCGCAGAATGCTGGGAGCAGCGCGTGGGACGAGCGACGAACGGACCGTGCTGCCACGTGAGCACTGGAGCGATCGCAGCTTTCTTCTCGACCTTCGCGCCCTACACGCTGGGGTCCATGGAAGTCGAGTGTGCAGCGTCGGGAGACTCACATTGTCGCTTTCTGCTGGGGCCGCCGGAAGTTCTGGACGAGCTGTACAGCCATATGGCGGGCGGCAGATCCTACAACGATGCGCTCGATCAGCTCTCCGAGGTCAGCGCCTCGGCGTAGAGCGGGTTGGGAACGAGCTCACCATCAACCAGCACCTCGCGGTCCCACGGGAGCACGATGGTGCTCTCCGTTGCAAGGGCGTGGAAGTCGGGCTCGTAAGGGCCCGTCCTGAAGCTGACGGCTGTCCGAATGGCCGATGCTCCCGCGTTGACGACGGCGCTTATGGCCAGCCGCAGAGTGTCGCCCGAATCGCAGGTTTCATCGACTATGAGCACGCGCCGGTCGCGAACACGCTGCGGAACCCCGCCGAGGATCGACGGAAGCGCAGCGTCCTCGGACGCCGTGTAGTGCCTGCTGACGGTGAAGGAGTGGAACTCCCGGCGCAGGATCGCCGCGACCACAGCCCCTGGAACAACGCCAGCGGTTGCGATGCCGATGATGATCTCGGGGTCGTAGGAGCGGGAAACCTTCAGGGCAAGCGCCCGCGACAGCTCGCCGAACAGAGGCCAGTCGACGTGCAGGACCCCTTTCGCCGGATCGACCGTATATCTGCGTGGTGACATTGAACCGAAACCTATTCGGGGCCCTCACTCGCCGATAGCGCGCGCAGCGGCATCCGTCTAGCTTAGACGCTCGCGCGAGTTGCTCCTCGCCGCGCGCTCTCAAACCTCCCCCGAACGCTACTCGACGATGTCCTGGTGGCGCCGCCTCACCGGCGGAAGCTCGCGCCGCGAGACTCAGCGGCAGCGTGTTGACTACCTCTCCGAGGCTCTCGCACTCGAGCGCGTCGGCGACTACGACGGTGCCCTGACGTCGTATCGTCTGGCGTTACGCGCCCAACCGAACGATCCGCGCATCCTCGTGAACATGGCGATCGCTTTCTCGCGTCTGGGTCAGGAAGACGAGGCCGTGCGCGCCTACAAGCGGGCCTTGAGTGTGGATCCTGCACTCCCGGGTGCGCATTATGGGCTCGCATTTCTGCTGCTCCGCCGGGGCGAGACGACGGACGCAGCGTTCCACCTCGAGTCCTTCCTGATGCAGCCGCCAAAGAGCCCCGAGGCCGAGCGCTGGATCGCTCACGCGCGCGAGTCGCTCGACAGGCTGCGCAGCGACGGAGGCGAGCCGGCCGCGGAGGGAGAGCCTGTGCCAGAGGATCAGTCGTAGTGGGAGAAGTCCTCGCCGTGGTCAGCCAGAAGGGAGGAGTGGGCAAGACCACGACCGTCGTGAACCTCGCAGCGGCTCTCGCCCGGCGCGGTCTGAAAACGCTGATCATCGACGCCGACCCGCAGGGCTCGGTTCGCTATGGCGTAGGGCTGCGACGTGGCCACCCCCCATACGGCTTCGCCGACTACCTGAACGGTGCGCGGCCGCTGCGCGACGTCATCCTGCCGACAGCGCTGCCATGGCTGCGCGTGATCCTCGCCGGAACGGTGAGCGACGAAGCGGACCACCTCACGTATCAGCAGCTGGTCGGAGAGACGTCGGTGCTGCCCGATCTGCTCGAGATCGCGCGCACGCGTTGTCACGTGGTGATCGTGGACACCCCCCCGGGGCTCGGCGTGATCACCAGTCGCGTGCTCGCCGCGTCGCAGCATGTGATCGTGCCGCTACAGTGCGAGCCGCTGGCGCTGCAGACCACGCCGCAGATACTCCGCGGCATTCAGGACATCGTGACGCGTAATGAAAACCTCGCGCTGGACGGGATTCTGCTCACGATGTACGACGAGGCCAGCCCGGCGAGCGCGAGAGTCGTGAGTTACGTACGACAGCACCTCCCGGCGAACATCGTGTTCGACGAGGTGATCCCCCGATCGGTGGCCGCCGCGGACGCGTTCGCCGTGGGGCAGCCCGTCGTGCTCCGCACGCCGGAGGATCCGGCGGCGCAGGCGTACGTGCGGCTCGCGGAGACGCTCGCCGGGCGGTTCGAATGAAAAGGGTGCTGCTCGTTGCAGCCGCAGCCTCGCTGCTGGCGGGTTGTGCACAGGAGACCGTCGGCCCGGAAGTCCCTGTCGCCGTGGCGCTCGAATCGCTGCCCTTCCCCGCCGTAGTGGCCGGCGACTCGCTGCGCGACACCACCGGCGCGGTCGCCCCGGTACGGGGCAAGGTGTTCAACTTCAGAGGCGACGAGCTGCCCGAAGTGCCGCTGAGCTATCTCATCCTCGATCGGGGTGCAACAATTGACCCGGAGACGGGTGTGGTGCGGGGCGACAGCATCCGCGACACACCGGTGCGGGTAGTGGCGTTCCTCAACGGGCTGCAGACCCAGGCGCAGCAGCTTTTCGTTGTGCCGGCGCCTGACTCACTACACGTAACCGCGGGAGAGGACACGCTGGAGTACTCCCTCATCGACACTACGGTGAATGTCTCCGCACAGCTTGCGGTCCGCCTTCTGAGCGGCGGTGCGACACCGGTACCCGTGAGAGGGTGGATCGTGAGTTACGAGATATCCTACACACCCGCCCCCGGGCTTGCACGCATCGTCGGTGATGGGGGGACGGAGTCCCGGATCGACACGACCGGCACTGATGGTGCGGCCTCGCGGAGGGTACGTGTCCGGCCGGAGGAGCTCACCGCCACCGTGGACTCGGTTGTCGTGCTGGCGACCGCGCGATATCGTGGTGCTCATGTCGATGGAAGCCCGGCGCGGCTGGTCGTGCATCTGCGTCCCCGTGCGCCCTAGCCCGACGCCCTCGTGACAGCACGTGGTGGGCCCCGCCCGGATCCCGGAACTCTCACGGACCTTTTTTTCACCGCTGCGGAACGTTTCGACAAGCGCGACGCGTTTCTCGTCAAGACGGACGGCACCTATCGTCCCATCTCGCACCGGCAGATCGTCGAGCGCGTGCGCCACGCCGCGCTGGGGCTGAGACAACTTGGAATCGAGCGTGGCTCGCGCGTTGCGATCGTCTCCGAGACACGCGCTGAATGGGCGATCGCAGACTATGCATGCCTGACCGCAGGGATCACCGACGTTCCGATCTACCCTTCCCTCCCACCGGATCAGGTCCTTTACATCCTGCGCAACTCGGGTGCTGTGGCGGCGTTCGTCTCGACGCGCAGCCAGGCGAAGAAGGTTGAGTCGATAAGGGAACAGGTACCCGAACTACGCGCCGTGATCAGCTTCGAGCCGTCGGGCGGCGCATCCGACATGACGCTGTTCGACCTCGAGTCGCAGGGGCGGACTCTCGAGACACCGGAGATCGTGGCGAAGTACCGGCAGGAGGCGCTTGCGGCAACGCCGGATGATCTCGCGACTATCATCTACACATCAGGTACGACCGGCACGCCGAAGGGCGTGATGCTGACGCACGACAATCTGTACTCGAACGTCTTCGCTTCGCTTCGAGCACTGCCCGTCGGAGAGGCGGATACAGCCCTGAGCTTCCTGCCACTGTCGCACATCTTCGCGCGCATGGCGGATCACTACCTGATGTTCGCGACTGGTACGACCATAGCCTACGCGGAATCGTTCGAATCGGTTCCCACCAATCTCACTGAGGCGCGGCCGACGCTCGTACTTTCCGTGCCACGGCTGTACGAGAAATTTCACGCTCGCGCGCTGGAGAACGCGATCTCAGCCGGCGGCGCGAAACAGAAGATCTTCTTCTGGGCGACTGCGGTGGGTGCGAGGTGGGCGGACGCGCGGCTCGCGGGAAAGCGCCCGGGTCCGCTGCTCCGGGCGCAATACGCTCTGGCGCGGAAGCTGGTGTACTCGAAACTTCACGAGCGCACAGGTGGGCGTCTGCGCTATTTCGTGTCCGGTGGTGCGCCGCTGTCGCCCGAGATCAACAAGTTCTTCTACGCGGCCGGGTTGCAGATCCTCGAGGGGTACGGGCTGACGGAGACATCGCCCGTGATCGCGGTGAACACACCGGATGAGTTCAGGATCGGAACCGTCGGACGACCGATCGACGGCGTCGAGGTAAAGATCGCCCAGGACGGTGAGATCCTCACCCGCGGCCCGCACGTGATGCAGGGCTACTACAACGATCCGGAGGCCACACGCGCCGTGCTGGACGACGACGGGTGGTTCCACACCGGCGACATAGGCGTTCTGGAAGACGGATTCCTGCGCATCACTGACCGGAAGAAGGACATCATCGTTACTGCGGGGGGCAAGAACATCGCGCCGCAGCCGATCGAGAACCGGCTCGTTGCGAACAAGCTCGTCAATCAGGCGGTCATGATCGGCGATCGGCGGAAGTATCCCGTGATTCTGATAGTTCCCGATTTCGATCAGCTGGAGCGCGCGGCGCGGGAACAGGGACTCACGTGGAGCAGTCGCACGGAGCTGTTGAAGCTCCCGGAGGTGCGCCGACTCATGGAGCGCACGATGCAGGAATCGCTCGAGGGCACAGCGTCGTTCGAGCTGCCCAAGAAGATCGCGCTGCTCGAGGAGGAGTTCACGATCGAGCGCGGAGAGCTGACGCCGACGCAGAAGATCAAGCGAAGAGTGATCGACGAGCGCTACAGGGAAGTGGTCGACGCGCTGTACGCCACCGACGCAGCAACCTCCTGACAGCCGCGCCGCGGCGGATATGCTACCGTCGCGTCAGCTTTACCGCCTCACCGGTCGCCGTCTTCACTGCGACCCACTCCCGCTCATCGCGCGCCAGCTCATCCACATTCTTCGGGACTTCCGAGCTCACTGAAGCCAGTAGTCGTCCTCCAGGACGCAGCACCCGGACAGAGTCCGCGAGTGGAGCATCTCCGCGGTCGAGTGCGACACCAACCGCCACGCCGGTACGCAGCGGGATTCCGTACGCCGTGCTCACCACGCCAAGGCGCTCCCGGGGTGGCAACGAAATCGTCGGATTCAACGCGAGGACGCTGACAGGCAGCATCTCCAGCAGCATGTCCGCCGCGGACGCGGCGTTGCCGTGCAGGACGACCGTACCCGACGCGGAATCGAGGCCAAGCAGAGCCGCGACGCGCAACGCGTCGGCTGCCGCGACCGCGCTGTCAACTGTTTCCAGTGTGGGAGCGGGGCCGAACAACGCTACGCCGCCCGTGATGGGATACTGCGCGCCGCATACATGGCAACCGAGCCGGCCCTCGAGGATCACTCTCCCTTCTGCTCGCTGAATAGCTGCAACGAGCCAGCTCTCCTCGTGGTCGC
>CAZOAT010000079.1:0-11789 GCA_964577965.1 uncultured Gemmatimonadaceae bacterium
GCCGGCATCTGCAGCGGTGGAAGCGTCAGCAGAATGCCAATCGCCAGCGCCACGACGACTCCGATCTTGATGAAGGCGGAGATGTAGTCGCGCGGCGCGAGCAGCAGCCAGACCGGAAGCACGGACGCAATGAAGCCGTAGATCATCAGCGCGATCGCCAGCGTTTCGCCGCTCCAGGTAAACATCGGCGCGAGCGTGGCGCTCTCGGCTACCCACTTGCCGGCGTACACACACAGAACGAGCAAGCCGAGACCAACGCCGCTCGCTTCGAGCACGCGGCCGGGCCGGAGGAACCGCATGTAGATGCCGACGAACAGCGCGACCGGCATCGTGAGGGCGACGGTTGCCGTCCCCCACGGGCTCACCTTCAGCGCGTTCACGACGACGAGCCCGAGAACGGCGACGATGATGATCATTATCCCGAGCACCGCGAGTAGCGCGGTCGCGCCCGCGACGGGGTTGATCTCCTCGCGGGCCATCTGGCCGAGTGACTTGCCGTCGCGGCGCACCGAGCCGGCGAGAATCACGAAGTCCTGAACCGCGCCAGCAAATGCGACCCCGACGATTATCCAGAGTGCGCCAGGAAGGAAGCCGAACTGCGCCGCGAGCGTCGGGCCGACCAGTGGACCGGGACCGGAGATCGTCGCGAAGTGGTGGCCGAAGACGATCCACCGGTTCGTGGGCACGTAGTCGCAGCCGTCCGCCAGGCGGACGGCCGGTGTCGGACGCCGCGAGTTCAGCTCATAGATCCGCGACGCGATGATCCGGCTGTAGAATCGGTATGCCACCAGATAGGTCGCGACCGCGGCCGTGAGCAGCCACGCTGCGTTGATCGTCTCGCCGCGAGACAGGGCGAGGACACCGAACGCTGTCGCCCCGAGAAGCGCCACTGCGCCCCAGACGAGAACCCGGAGAGGCTTCGGCATGTGGTCTGTGTCCGGTGAAATTGACCCTATTTCTGAGGCAATGACCGCCGCCGTGTGCCGCGCGCCGGGAGGCGGTATGAGTGCCGGACTACGAAGATTGCAGTCCGAGCCGCCGCTTCAGGAGCTTGAAGCGTGGATCGCGATGCAGCTCTTCGAATACCGGCTCCAGGACCATCGCATTCGGAGGTACCAGGCCGAGCGATCCATCGTCGACGCCCCGATTGAGCCATGCGAAAGCCTGGTCGGTGTCTCCGAGGCCCGCGTACACTATTCCAACGTACGCAGCGCCTCTGTTCCGGCGCCGCCAGCGTTCCAGGAGAGCAGCTTGCACACGCAGCGCTTCCTCTCGCTCCCCCGCGCGTGCCAGCATATGGCCGTGTAGCGCGCGCATGGGCAGATCGTGCTCGGCGTGGGGCCGCAGCGTGGCTATGGCTTCAGGCCATCGCTGTTCGAGGGCGTGGCACTGGGCGGCGACGCTCACGGCCCTGAGCAGCGGTGGTCGCACCGCCGCGATCTTCTCGAGCCGTTGCAGCGCCTCGCCGCACCGGCCGTTCGCCAGTAACGCACGCGCCAGGTCCGCGCTTGCGCTGGGTGAGAGCGGATCGAGTTCCAGTGCCCGCTCCGCCTGCGCCAGAGCCTCGGCGGGGCGTCCGGTCACGATGTAGAGACTCGCCAGCGCCTCCCGCAGGCGGGCGCTGGCCGGATCGAGCGCAATGGCGCGCTTGAATCGCGTCTCAGCCGTCGCATGATCCCGGGCAAACAACCGGGCGACACCGTACGAATGGTGTGCTTCCGCGAGCGAGTCGTCCAGAGCGAGAGCCTTGAGCGCCGCCGCCTGCGCGAGCGATTGCAGTTTGCCAGATGCCGTGTCTACGGCGTCGGTCATACTCACCCTGAGGTAGCTCTTGGCCAGCCCGGCGTACGCCGCGGCGTAAGTGGGGTCCAGCGCGACAGCTCGTCGGAAGTACTCCAGTCTCGCGCGTGCTCCGCTGTCGCTGCGCAGCAGTGCCGGGTCGCTGCCGCGCAGGTAGAGCTCGTATGCAGCGACGCTGTGTGTCGGCAGCCGGCGGAGCGGCGTGAGCGAATCCAGTCCGAGACGCACGCCGAGCTGGCGAGCCACCGACGCCGCGACGTCCTCCTGCACGGCAAAAATATCCCGCAGTTCACGATCGTAGCTCTCTGACCAGCGCGTCGCGCCATCGCGCCCGTCCACGAGCCGCAGGCGGATGCGCAGCCTCGACCCGCTCTTCTGCAGACCGCCTTCAAGGATATGGTCGACCTGGAGACTCTCGGCGATGCTCCGCACGTCGATCTGCCGATCGCGAAAACCCGCCACGGTGGTGCTCGCGATCACCCGCAGTCCGGCCTTCGCGAGCATCGCGATGAGCTCTTCGGTCATCCCGTTTGCCAGAGCCACGTCGCTCTGGTCTGTGGTCGCGAGCGGAAGCACGGCGATGGAACTCCGGGTTTTCGCCGGCGCGGGTGTGGCGGCGCGCGGTGCCAGCTGTATCGCGCCGAAGAAAACCGCTCCCAGTGCGAGCGCTACGACGGCGTATCGTGTCACCTGGAGGCGCTTCGTAAAGCCGCGTGGCGCAGCAATCGGCGGTGACGGGGCAAGTCCATCGGCGGACGGTGGCGCGCCGGGTGCCGCCGTACCACCGGGAGCTTTCGCAGGCGCGTCCGGGCTGCCGGAGTTGCGCGCAGCCACCGTGAGTATCGTCGGAGATGCCGGTTCGTTTCGCAGGCGTTCGGCGAGCGCGAGCACTTCCGGAGCCGGCCTGGCTCCGAAGTCCTCCTGCAGCAATCGCTGGTGAATGGCGGCGTGCTGGAGGGCGCCGGCGCGGTTGCCGCTGCTTGCGAGGGCATTCATCAGAGAGATGGCCACACGCGAGTCGCAGGGATCGAGCAGCGCCCGCTCCTTCCACCACTCAGCCGCTTTCATGAAGTCGTGCTGGTCCTCGGCGGCCGTGGCAAGTGCCTCCAAGGCGCCCGCGCACGCGCTCGCCAGCCGCGCCCGTTCGCGATCAAGCCAGCGTTCGAACTCGGGTGCCTCGCGCAGGAAGAAGCCGTCGAGCAATGGTCCGGCGTAAGCCGCGACTGCGTGTGCTGGATCGTCCGCGGCCAGCGCCTGCTCGAACTCGATGACATCGCAGTCAACGGCGTCCGCATTCAGGCGGAGCTCGTCACCCCTCGAGAGGATCAGGTCGTCGCCGAGCGCCTTGCGGAGCGCGTGCACCGCCTGACTCAGGAGATTGCGCGCGTGGTCGGCGTCGCTCTCCGGCCACAGATAGCCTACCAGCTTGTCGCGACTCTGTTCTGAACGGGGGGCCAGGGCAAGCAACGCAAGCAGCGCCAGGCGATGGCGTTGCGCTGCGGGCCCGGACACCGGGCCTTGCTCGCGCGCGACGGACAAGCCGCCGAAGAGCTTGAGGGAGACCATTGGCCCGTTCTTCAGTTGTACATCGGGAGTAAAGGCGCTGCAAACAGTCAATACATCACCTGCTGCTATTGTACGCCCGCCTTGGTGAGGGGCAAGTACCCCGCAGCCGGGATTCCCCGGTCAGGTCACCCCACACTTGCGGCGCCAACGCAGAGGAGAGAGACCGATGTCCAGCCACACCATTACCCGGTACGTTCCGCTTGCCTGCACAGCCCTGCTACTCGCGGGCTGCAGCGATTCCGACAGGGTTGTTGCCCCGACCACGCCGGGCACGCCTCAGTTCACGATGGGCTCCGGGTCCCAGTCGACGCTGCTCGGGCGGGGCACATTTGCCGAAGCATTCAAGGTGAAGCGCGTTTCGCTTCCCACACAGAAGCACGGCTGGCCGCACGGCCGCTGGGAAGTCGAGGTCGAGGCCCAACCAAACCTGGATATCGCGGTGCAACGCATTGTGTTCGCCGCCGGCGGACATAGCGGCTGGCACAGCCACCCTGGTCCTGTGTTCATCCAGGTGCTCGAGGGGACGATGGTCTTCTACGAATCAAACGACCGCTCCTGCGCGCCGATCGTGCGCACCGCGGGCCAGGGTTATCTCGACACGGGCGAGCACGCGCATATAGCGCGCAACGAGACCGGAAGTCCCGCTACGAATCTTGTGGTCTACTTCGCGCCGCCGGGCGCGGGGCTTCGCATTGACGAGGCCGACCCCGGGCACTGCCCTTTCTGAGCGGCCGAAGACACTTGCTTCTTTTCACTCGCGTTGAAGGAGGGTTCAGAAAATGCTCACGCGGATTGTGCGACGACGTGCGCGGAGTTTCGCCGCCGCGCCCGTCATTCTCGCTGCGCTCGCGTGCAGCGATGCGGTCGGTCCGGGCGATGAGGCCGAGGTTCAGATCGCCCATGTGCGCCTGACCTCGGAAGGCGTGCTGCCCGTGCACGTCGCCAACGGCGGCGCGGCGAGGTTCACGTTTAACGCCGGCACGACCACTATCCCGATTGCCGCCCGCTGGCTGGACGTGTCGGGCCGCCCCATTCCCGACGCAGCAGCAGCCAATCTCGAGTTCAGGATCACCGGCGCCACCTTCATGCCCACGGCCGGCACTTTCAGCGGCTGGATCACGGAGCTCGAGGAGGGGTCGACGCTCCTGCAGGTCGTGGCCTGGCACACAACGAAGGCCAGCGTCGAGTTTGAGGCTACACTCGAGGTTGTTCTTCTCGAGCCCAACGAGGGTACCTGGTGCTATTAGACTGAGGCTCGCCTCGAGCGGGAGAAGTAGCCAGAACTCACAAGTGACTCCGGTCCTCGCCTAAAACGAGTCGGACCAGGCCGCGGTTCTGCGGGGAACTCCACCGCGCGCTCGGGGCACCATGGTGCGGGGCGAGACGAGAGCCCGGCGAGGATTTTGCCTGTGTTCTGTGTCCGGCGAATTCGATCGGACGCTATTTTTGTCGGCAATGACTCTCCGCCCAGTTATCACCGCAATCGCCATCATCGGTCTCGCCGCGTGTGCCACGGGCGCCTCGGGCGCCGCCGGCTCGCCGGGGCCGACGACTGTCTCAGCTCCCCTCGCCGCGCTCACGTCCGACGAGGTGCTCGTCCTCTCGCTCCAGGAAGTCGAGCTTTCATTGACCGACGAGCCCGGCACCTTCGACGATCTCGCGCCAGTGACAGTCGCCACCGCCCGGCAGCGTTTCGACAACCGCCTGCGGGCGATCGTCGAGCCGCAGGTGCCGCCTGACCGGTGGGTCTGGCCCCAGTCACTTGCCGCGCTCCGGGCACGGAACCCCACCGTCATGCCCGACCCGACGCGTCTGACGATGCGGGGGCTGAGGCCCGGGATGCCCGCAGAGTCGCAGCTCGGCCAGGAGCTCGGCTCGGAGCTGCGTTCGCTGCTCGCCGTGTCAGGCGCGCGGCGCTACGTGCTGCTCCCGTTCCGCCTCGTCCTGCGCCGCGATCCCGCGAGCGGCGCGCGCGGCTACGCGATCCACATGCTCGTGATAGACACGAGGCGCCAGATCGTTGCCCGCGCGGTGTCGGACTCGCGCGATCGTGTCGGTACCCCGACCGAGGCCGTGGAGGCCGCGGTGAACGCCGTGGCCTCGATGCTGATCTTGCGGGAGCAGTGACGAAGGTCTTCCACGTCTCTGATCTGCACTTCGGGAAGCCGGCGGTCCCCGAGCAGATCGGCGCGATCGAAACGCTCATCCAGGAGGCGCGCTTCGACGTTGTTGCCGTCTCCGGCGACTTCTCACAGCGTGCGCGGGCGGGAGAGTTCCAGCGCGCCAGAGTGTTCCTCCGCGATGCGGAGCTCGTGAGCAGAACAATCGGAGTCCCGGGTAACCACGACGTGTCGTGGTGGCGTGCGCCGCTCGGTTTCGGCGATCAGGAGCGGATCTACGAGAACTACAGGAAGTACCTCGCGGCCGAGCTGGAGCCGGTGCTGCGGGTGCCGGGTGTGACGATCGCCGGTCTCAACACCTCGCACGGCGTCACGCGGCGGACTCTGACGTGGAACGTGCGCGACATCTCGATCATAGGTGACGTCAGGCGGTCGCAGCTCGCCCGGCTGCGTGAGGCATTCGAGGCTTCACCCGACACCGACGCGCGCGTGGTGGTCATGCACCACAACCCTGTGAAGGGCGAGCTGTCGCAGCGACATGGGCTGAAACGCACGAAGAAAATCCTCGGCGCATTTGCCGAGATGGGGGTGGACGTGGTGCTGTGCGGCCATGACCACCAGGAGGCTATCCATTACATCGAGCACACCAGGCGGGGAACGGTGATATCCACGGCTGGAACGGTGTCCAACCGATCGAGAGGCGGACGGCCGTCCTCGGTCAACGTCATCAACATCCAGCCGACCACGATCGAGGTGACGACGTTCGTCTGGTCGAAGGACCACGACACCTTCATGGCAGGGCCGCACCGTTGCTTCGAGCGGCACGCGCAGCGCTGAGATTTCTGCGCGGCGATCCCGCGCAGATTGAGCTGCCTCTCGCGCAGTCGCCGGCCGCGTTCCGCGCGCGTCTCACCGCTGCCGGACTCGGGCCTGAGTGGGACGTCGTGACGACCGACAACCGCGCGACGATGGTGAGCTTTCGGGGCAACACGGTGCGCGTGCACAGGGCGTATCTCGACGCTCCCGAACCGGTGATTCACGCCATCGTGCGGTTCGTCAGCGCGAAACGGCGCGATGTGCGACGGGAGGCCAGCAGGGTGATACTGGCGCACGCGCCCGCGAAGACGCCTGCGGACGTGGTGCCGATCAGGAATCGCGAGCGGACACATCGTGCCGACGAGCAGTTCGCGCGGCGCCTCGTTGCGGCGCACAGGGAGTACAACTTCGAGCGGTTCGACGGTGCACTGAGCGACATACCGATCCGGGTGTCGCGCAGGATGAAGCGCAAACTCGGTCACTACTCACCCGCGACGCATGGGCTCCCGCCGGAGATAGCGATCGGCCGGCGGCACATCGCTCGGGACTCCTGGAGCGACGTGCTGCACACTCTGCTGCATGAGATGGTGCACCAGTGGCAGGACGAGAGCGGTTTCGCGCTGGCGCACGACGCACGGTTCAGGCGGCTGGCCCGTGCCGTGGGCGCCGATCCACGAGCCGTTCGCCGGGAAGCGGTCGGTTAGCTACCCGGCGAAACGCGACCGCCATATCATCACCCGCGGCACGCTGGAGAACTCGTCGGTCCACGGATCCACATCAGCGCGCAGCCGCGGCGGTATCCAGCGCTCGTCCTCGAGCAGCTCTCCGAACGAGGCTGAGTCGCGCCCGATGATCAGCCAGCGACTCGGGTTAACCAGCCAGTATGCCGCGTCTGCGCCGGGCGGCTGCCATCCCTGGTTCAGCGCGACGACACCAGCGTCGCGCGCGAGCACCGCGAGCACCGGCTCGACATCAACGTACCGGTTGCTGATGTGGAATGCGATAAGCCCACCCGGCGCGAGCTTCCGCAGGTACATCGCCAGCGCTTCGCGGGTGAGCAGATGCACGGGCACAGCGTCAGAGCTGAACGCGTCCATTATCAGCAGGTCGTAGCTGAAGTCGCGCTCCTCGATGAGAGAGATCCTCGCGTCGCCGAGCACGATACTGGCGTGCGGTGCGCACTGGGTGAGGTACGTGAAGTAAGTCGTGTCCCGTGCGATCCTTTCCACGAGCGGGTCGAGCTCGAAGAAGGTCCAAGGCTGGGTCGGCTTGGCGTAGCAGGCGACGGTGCCAGCGCCAAGTCCGATCACACCGATCCGGGCGGTGTCGGCGAAACCTTCGTGCGCAATGAACAGCTGGCCGAGCGGGCCGATGCTCGTGTAGTAGCTGGTGGGAGTGGTGCGCCTCTCCACCGGCTCTCTCCACTGGGAGCCGTGCAGTGTCGTGCCGTGAACGAGCGAGTGCTGCGTGCCGAGCGGCGTTTGCCGTACCTCGTACACACCGAAGAAGCTGCGCTCGCGCAGCAGGATGCTGCCGCCGTACTCGCGGCTCTTGGTACCCGCAACCCAGAGGATCGTGATGATCAACGCCAGCCGTCGTGGCGAGCGGAGGCCGGCGATGATGATCGGGAGGACGAGAGCTGTGACCAGCAGCGGACCACTCCGGGCGGCGATCTTCGCAGTCGCGGGCGCCCAGAAAGCGACGGTGAGGGCCAAAGCTGCAATAGCGGCGGCGAGGGCGAGCTCCAGTGCGGAACCAAGACGCGTGAGGCGGATGTCCAGCAGAACCGGTCGCAGCAGCGCCGCGACCATTATGGCGAGTGGGTACTCGACCACGTCGCTGAATACTGTCGGAGCGATCAGGGCGTTGAACGCAGCACCGAGTGCGCCGCCGAACGCGAGCAGCAGATAGAACTGAGTCAGGTAGCGGGCGGCAGGCCGGCGGCGGACGAGCTCGCCGTGACACACCATGGCCGTCGCAAACAGGAGCACGAGCTGCAGCGCAAACCGCCACCAGGTCGGTGTGGCGAATCGCAGGAAGTATGTCGTCATCCACAGCGCGATGACGATGAGCTGAATGGTCCAGCTCAACCCCATCGGGATGAGTGGCCTGCGTGCGAACGTGAGCACGAACGACAGCAGGTACAGCGACAGCGGAATCACCCAGAGCAGCGGGAAGGCGGCGACGTCGGTCGAGATGTAGGTCGTCGTGCCCAGGACCAGGCTCGACGGTACCGCGGCAAGCATCACCCACCAGACGCGGTCGGATGTCGTGGGTGACGTCGTAGCTGGAAGCGGGTCGTCGGTTGCGGCGTCTTCAGTGTCGGGTGGCGGTCCGGGATCAGCTGCAACCGCTTCATCCGCCGCGATCCCGCGTGCACGCCAGATCATCGCTCCGCACGTCGCAATCACTCCGCCGAACAGCACGTAGCCGACCGCCCAGCCGGTGTGCTGCTGCCGCAGGGTGAAGAACGGCTCGATCAGAAACGGGTAGCCGAGTACGGCGAGCATACTGCCGAGGTTGCTCGGCGCATACAGAAAGTACGGATCGCCAGCGCGCTCGTGCCCTGTGTGGCGGAACCACGCCTGGATCAGCGGGGAGGTAGCCGATAACAGAAAGAGCGTAGGTCCGAGTGTGATGAGCAGCACTCCGATCAGCCAGGCGACCGGCGACGCGCCTGGTGGCGGCGTGCGGCCGGCAAGCCCCCCGATCGGCACGGCCAGCAGCGAGAGCGCAAGCAGCGCCATGTGCGCTTTGACCTGAGCGCGTGGCTCGAGCATGCGACTGAGACCGTGCGCATACGCATAGCCGGCGAGCAGCACGGACTGGAAGAACAGCATCGCCGTGTTCCAGACAGCCGGTGTACCGCCAAGGAGCGGCAGCAGCGCCTTGGTGAAACTGAGCTGCGCCGTGAACAACAGTGTGGCGCTGAGGAAGACGGCCGCCGCGTAGGTAGCGGCGATCAGCCGTGGTCGCATCGGGAAAGGGTAACCCGCTGGCGTGGCGGTTAGTAGCTTCCGGATGAGCCGGTTGACCGCAACCTCAGCTTCCACCGCCATGCATACGACGGGTCGTATCGGGACAGGAGCCGATGAGATTCGTCGAGTTCACCCTCACTCGTATCGGCGACACAGATTGGGCGGAGGCGGGCACAGTATCGCCTCGCTGAACGGCGCTGCGGCGATGAATCATCACCGAAGACGCGGCCAGATTGCATGATTCCGACCCTTCCGTCGAAGGCCGTCATCGGGATGGTCCACGTCCAGGCACTGCCCGGCACGCCGAAGGAGCGATTGACGATCGATGAAATCGTCGAGCAGGCCGCGGCCGAGGCGCGGATGCTCGCCGACGCGGGTTTTGACGCGGTGATCGTGGAGAACATGCATGACCGGCCGTACGTGCACGGCACTCACGGCCCTGAGACTGTAGCGGTCATGACCCGTGTGACGCTGGCAGTTCGCGAGGAGACGGAGCGCGACGGTGAACCGCTCCCGCTTGGAGTGCAGATTCTTTCAGGCGGCAACAGAGAGGCCCTTGCTGTGGCGCTCGCCGTGGGCGCGCAGTTCATCCGCTGCGAAAATTTCGTGTTCGCGCACGTTGCCGACGAAGGGCTCCTGGCTCAGGCGGAGGCTGGGCCGCTGCTGCGGTACCGGCGGCAGATCGGCGCGGATCACATCAGGGTATTCACCGACATCAAGAAGAAGCACGCGGTGCACGCGATCACCGCCGATCTGACGATAGGAGAGGCTGCGGAAGCCGCTGAGTTTTTTGGGAGCGATGGGATCATCGTGAGCGGCACCGCCACCGGAAAGCCGACGCGCGAGGAAGACGTCCTCGCGGTCGCCCGCGCGACCAGGCTGCCGGTTTTCGTCGGCTCTGGTGCAACGGCTGAGACGATCGGCGGGCTGCTGCGCCACGCCGACGGGGTGATCGTCGGTTCCGCGATCAAGGTCGATGGCCGGTGGGACAGTCCGCCGGATCTGGAGCGCTGCCGCGCGCTGATCGATGCTGCGAATGCCGCTCGCCGTGACTGAGATCCGGGGCGCAAGCGAACGCGATCTCGCAGCAATTCTCGCGATCTACAACCACGCAATCGAGCATACGACGGCCGTGTTCAGCTATGAGCCGCATACGCTTGAGATGCGGCGCGATTGGTTCGAGTCGAAACAGGCGAGTGGTTACCCGGTGCTCGTTGCCGAGAGTGATCGCCAGATCGCCGGCTTTGCGACCTACGGTCCCTTCCGGCCGTGGCCGGCATACAGCCACACGGTCGAGCACTCCGTCTACACGGCGCCGGAGTTCCGTCGCCGCGGAATCGCAGGTCTGCTGATGACTGAGCTGATCGCCCTCGGCCGCTCAAACGGGTTGCACGCGATGGTCGGGGGCGTGGTGGCAGAGAACGCCGAAAGCGTCCGGTTGCACGAGTCGCTCGGCTTCACGGAAGTCGCCCACTTCCGCGAGGTCGGTTACAAGTTCGGCCGCTGGCTGGACCTGAAGTTCTTCGAGCTGCTGCTGCAGGGAATGCCCGTTCAGGACGGTTCCGGCGGCGGCCTGGAAGTTGAGCGCTCGGGGAGCTGATGGCGGGACTCGGCAAGCAGTTTCGTCACGAACCGCTGCCCCTCGCTGATCCGTTCCACCTCGAGGGCGATGCTCTCCACCGCCTGCTCGATCCTCAGGATCCGGCCGGACAGTTCACCCGCCAGCGCCGGCGAACGGCCCGCTGAGAGACCGGCCATCTTCTCCCTGTGTGCCAACCACATGCGTATCGTCACGACCACGGCCGTGATCAGGCCGATCGCCGGTACGATGATGATTTCCGGGGGGATCACTGCAACCTCGTCTGTTCGCGGTGAATCTGCGGTGCTCCACTCCGTACGGTTGATCTCCGCGGCAGTTTCGGTCTGAGCGGCCGGCGGGGCGTGGCCTTACTTTCCAGCTCTGCAGCGGCCGCCCCTCCCGGCCCGCGCTACACCCGTAAACACCCCGACCATGCTCGATTTCTACTCCATAGACACTTCGCTCAGCGAGGACGAGCGCGCGGTTCGCGACACCGTGCGTCAGTTCGTGGACGAGCGAGTGCTGCCGATCATCGGTGATCACTACATAGAAGGGAAATTCCCGCTCCAGCTCGTACCGGAGATGGCCGAGCTCGGCGTGTTCGGTGCCAACCTCCCCGAGGAATACGGCTGTGCCGGGCTTAACAACGTCGCGTACGGGCTGATAATGCAGGAGCTCGAGCGCGGAGATTCCGGCGTTCGTTCGTTCGCGTCGGTGCAGGGCGCGCTCGTGATGTACCCGATCTACGCGTTCGGCAGTGAGGAGCAGAAGCAGGAATACCTGCCGAAGATGGCGAGTGGGGAAGTGATCGGCTGCTTTGGCCTTACGGAACCGGACTATGGCTCAAACCCGGCCGGAATGATCACGCGCGCGCTTGAGCAGGCGGACGGCAGCTGGATCCTCAATGGCACGAAGATGTGGATCACCAAC
>CAZOAT010000080.1:0-7929 GCA_964577965.1 uncultured Gemmatimonadaceae bacterium
CTCCGCTCTGGAACCATCAAGTGATCACCTGAACGCAGGTCCGTCCTGGTGAGCGGGGTGGACAGTGTGAGCTCAGGGCCCACGCGTCTGCCGTCCCGCATGAGAAGGATCTCGTTCTTGCCGGCTGCTGTCGGCCCGCCTGCCAGGGCAAGCACGTCGGCCACAGTCATAGTAGGGTCGGCGGGGTAGAGGCCCGGAGTCCGAACGGCTCCCACGACTGAGATCCGGTGAAGCGTGGTGATCTCGACGGTCCCCGGCTGGAAGAAGCGAGCGAAGGCCTGGTCCAGACGGGTCTTCACGTCGGGTACGGGTGCATCCGTTACCTGCGTCGGACCGAGACGCGGGAGTACGGCGATTCCTCTTTCATCGACAGTGAACTCGCCCGACATATCCGGCTCACGCCAGATGCGAAGCCGGATGACGTCACCCGGCCGGAGGGTCGCGAAACCACCGGTGGCCGCGCCGGTCGCAGGTTGCGCCTGGGCGCCCGACACGACAGGAATGACGTGCAGCATCAGAAAGGCCGCGAGACTCAGCAGCAATGACTTCCTCAATTTCATCGGTTTACTCGTATCCCTTAAGAGTCTGTAATGACTCGTGAATCGATCATCGGTCACGTGGCGCCACTTGCGCGAACCACCGCCGGTATGGTCCGTCCGAGAATGCTCAGGTCCATGACGAGCGACCATTCGTCGATATATCGCAGATCGAGTTTCACCCACTGATCGAACGGGAGATCGCTCCTGCCGCTCACCTGCCACAGTCCGGTGACTCCCGGAAGCACGCTGAAGCGACGCATCAGGTACGCATTGTCGAAGAGGCTGACGTCCCGCACCGGGAGCGGACGCGGACCCACCAGCGACATCTCGCCGCGCAGCACGTTCAGCAGCTGCGGCAGCTCGTCGATCGAGGTCTTTCTGAGAATACGGCCGACTGGAGTCACCCGGGGATCCTGCCGCAGCTTGAACACCGGCCCTGTGGCTTCGTTCCGATGCTCGAGCTCGCTCTGCAGCTTCTCCGCGTCCATGACCATCGTACGCAGCTTCAGCATGCGGAAGCGGCGCTTGCGGTGGCCGAATCGCTCCTGTGCAAAGAACACCGGACCCGGGCTGGTCACTTTGATCGCGATCGCTGCCACGAACAGGATGGGGCTCGCGAGAGCGAGACCGGCCGCCGCGCCAAGAATGTCGATCGCCCGCTTGATTGCCACGCGGTAGTCGTCACTGACGACCTTCATGGCGATCCCGTATCCGCGCGAATCGAGGTCGAGCCGCGGCCGGGCCAGGCTCGCGCGGAAAATGTCCGGGCTGTAGCGACACTGCACACCGGCTTTCTCGCACTCTTCTATCACCAGCTGAATTGCTGTGTAGCATGACTTGACCGGCATCGCGATGCGCACTTCGTCCACGACGGTGTGCATGAGCAGGCGCTCGAGATCGTCCAGCTTGCCGAGCATCCGTTCACGGATCTCGTGAAAGTCGACATGGGCGTTCGTGTCCACAAAGCCGATCACCTCGTCCACGGAGCTGAAGTCGTCGGACAACTCACGGTAGACGCGCCAGGCGATGGGCCCGCTTCCCACAATCAGAATCCGGCGTGCACCACTGCCTGCGGCCCGCTCGGCGATGATTCGGAACACGCGGCGCGCTGCGAGCACCGCCACGATGGTCAGCGGCCACGCGGCAAGCACCACACCGAAAGTGACTGCGCCACTGCTGCTGAGGAGCGGGAAGGGGAGCGTGAACAGTGCGCCGACGGTGCAGGCCGCAATCACGCTTGAAGCCTCTGCCTTCCAGGTCCTGGCTTCCGACTGATCGTAGAGACCGAACAGCAGGAAGACGAGCTGCCATACGAAGGCAAAGCCGGCGAGAACCAGGAGATTCTCGACCGTCAGCCGGCGCAGGAGGAACTCGTCCACACCCACCGGGGTTCCGTCGCCGTTCATTGCGAGAAAAACCAGCCCCAGCACAAGCAGGGCGATCGCTGTGTCTCCTGCCCGACACAGGTCGATGAACAGCTTGAGATTGTACGGCCGGACCCGCGCGCGCGCGACCGGCCGGCTCAATCCGCCAGTTTCTTCAAACGTGGCGGGAGCCGTGAAATCTCCCATCTCGCGCGTCAGGGCGCGTCTATTGGACCGGGCTACTCGAGCAGCTGATTGCAACGGGCACCACCGAGGCGTCAAAAAAACACCGGCAAGCGTGCCGGCGCGGCTCCTGTGGCAACCAGGCAGTCTCCTCACGGAGATCCACGGCTTTGCGGACCGGCCTCGCGACCGGGGTGCCCTTAACTGAGGAAAGGATCAGTTGTGTTGAACGGCTTAGACCTATGCAGCACCTGCACCAGGGATGTGTCGGTTCTTCCAGGGCGGCCAGGTTCAGCCACCTTTCACACTGCTCCGGGCCAGGGACTCCACCAGATCGTCCCGACCAGACGCCGGAAAAACCAAGAACCGCCATATGTTCACATCCGCCCCTACCAGGAGGGCGCTCGCCGTGATGAGACGCTAAACGCATCACGGACGTGCGTCAAGAAAAAAGTTTTCAACAAATTGAGCACAGCGCTTATATCAGAAAGGGTGCCAGCAGACTCTCTCTATACCGTCTGTCCTTCGGCAGCCACCGATGTCAGGACGGTACCTTTTCGCGAAGAACTCTGCTCGTTTCGGACCGTAAATTCTTCGTGACACCAGACGTGGCCTGCTACTCTGAGTGACTACGCGAAAGTCGTCGCGCGTCACAATGAGTTTGCACGGATTTCGGAGTTCGCACGGATTTCGTGGGCTGCATCGCTCCGGAGAGGTTGCCTGGTCTCTCGCAGCCGCGTCGCTGCCGACGGTTGGCTCGCCAGAGCCACGCCGTGGGCTACGGCGGCACCGTTGCTCGCACGCGACCCCAGTGGAAAGCGGGGGCCGCCTAGAGTCTCGGGAGCGTCACTCCTGTCTGCGCCTGGTACTTCCCTTTTTTGTCCGCGTAGCTCACCAACGGCTCCTCATCGCCCCGGAAGAACAGCACTTGGGCGATGCCCTCGTTGGCGTAAATCTTTGCCGGAAGCGGTGTTGTGTTCGAGATCTCGAGTGTCACATAACCTTCCCACTCGGGCTCGAAGGGGGTGACGTTAGTGATGATCCCGCACCGGGCGTAGGTGGATTTCCCGACACAGAGGGTGACCACGTTCCGCGGAATTCTGAAGTACTCCACCGACCGCGCCAGGGCGAAAGAGTTGGGCGGCACGATGCAGACGTTGCCGGTGAACTCCACGAACGAGTTCCGGTCGAACGCCTTCGGATCGACGATCGAGCTGAGAACGTTGGTGAAGATCCGGAACTCGTCTGCCACCCGCATGTCATAGCCATACGAGCTCACACCGTAGGAGATCACTCCGGACCGTACCTGACTGTTCTCGAATGGCTCGATCATCGCCTTCTCGGTGGCCATCTGCGTGATCCACCGGTCATTCATTATGGACATGTCCGTTACCTCCGGCGGATGAACGCCGCGATCGTGTCTACCAGCCCGGGGGCCAGGGCGATCGTGGAATCGGTGTACGCCGCCGTCTGCTGAGTGAGTCCCGCGGGGGCCGGCTTGAGAACGTGGTTCATCCCCTCGAAGATCCTCAGCGTACCCTCCGGCGCGGCAGAGACGAGCGTCTCTGCATCCGCTCGGGCGATCTGCGCGTCTGTGCTCCCGTGGATCACCAGCACGGGGGCGGTGACACGCGCCAGCTCGTCCGCCGGCGTGATGCTCAGGAAGCTCGCCAGATACGGCTGCACGCTCGGCCTGAACAGGACCATCAGCATCTCCGGAACACTGTCCACGCGACCGCTGCTTTCCAGCACGCCAATGATGCTGTCTGCGGTGGCGAGCATTTCGCCCGAGATCTGACGGCCGAGCTGCTCCCGAAGCACGGTGCCCGCCGGGCGGCCGAGTCCCGCGATCGAGACCAGCTTCGCGGGCGCGAGTCGCTGCGCGGCCATGATCCCCAGCAGCCCGCCCTCGCTGTGCCCGATGATCACCAGCTCGGAGAACCGCTCGTCAGCCGCGAGCTGCTGCCCCCAGGCGACCGCATCGTCCGCGAACGTGCTGAAAGTGAGATCCTGCTCCCCGGTGACACCGAGGGTGCTACCGGCAATGCCGCGCTTGTCGTACCGCAGCGATGCTATCCCGCGTCCCGCCAGCCCTTCGGCGAGCATCTTCAGAGAGTTGGTCTTTCCTGGCATCAGCGGGGAGTTGCCGTCCCGGTCTGTCGGGCCCGATCCCGCTATGATGAGCGCGACGGGCGGCTTGCCGATGCTTACCGGCGTGAGCAGCGTGCCGCGCAGCAGCGCGTCTCCCACGCGCACCGACTCGGGCGCTGCGTCCGGCTCGGCGAGATCCTGCGCCAACGCCGTTGCGGCTCCGGCAGGCCGACACGCGCTGGCGGCGGCACAACCAGCGATGAGTGCTACGACGAGGGCGCGTGCTCGGATGGTTCTCCTGCTGTACTGCGTCATCACAGCTTCTTTCTCCTGGCAGTTCGTGTGGAAAGCGGGGTTAGCAAAGGTAGTGGATCGGCCTCTGTCAGTCGCCGGTTCGATGCAGCTGAACGGCAAAGCTGACCGCCAACGCTGAACAGCAACGCTGAACGACAAGACTGCCAGCTGGTGGCTGCGGGGCGACAGCAGACAGCTTTGGTTTTCGTTGAGCGGTTTATCCCAGTAGCGGCGTTGAAATGACCGTGCCGCGTGGATAGACTTCGTCGCGACGCTAGTGAAAGTTTTCACGAGCGCACAAGCGTAGGTCCGTCGGGCGCGAGTGGACGGCAGGGCGCGACCCGTGCAGACCCTCCCGGCGCCGCCTCATCAGCTGAATGATCAAAGCCTACGTCCCTGTACTCCTGCTCATTGGCTTCGTCATCGCAAACGCGGTGCTGATGCTTGGCCTGTCCGCGCTCACCCTGCGAGCCCGGCCCACACCGGTCAAGCAGATGCCGTACGAATCAGGAATCCCGCCGCTCGGGAATGCGCGCGAGCGCTTTTCGATCAAGTTCTACATGGTCGCGATCTCCTTCATCATCTTCGACGTGGAGACCGTGTTCCTGCTGCCCTGGGCTGTGAGCTACCGTACTCTCTCCTGCATGGTGCCGCTGGTGGACGGCGACTGCCCGGCTGGCCAGACGACTCCATTCGCTTTTCTCGCGATGCTGGTCTTCGTGACCGTGTTGACCGTCGGGCTCGCTTATGAATGGAAGAAGGGGGCGCTGCAGTGGGACTGACGCGCACCGCGGAACGGGAGGTCGTCTCCTGGCAGCCGAGCGGCGGAGACGCGTGGGTCGCGACGCGCCTGGACTTCCTGGTCAACTGGGGACGTGCGAACTCGCTGTGGCCGATGCCTTTCGGAACGGCCTGCTGCGCGATCGAGTTCATGGCGACCGCTGCGAGTCATTTCGACCTCGCGCGCTTCGGGATGGAGCGGATGAGTTTCTCGCCGCGGCAGGCGGACGTGCTCATATGCGCCGGCCGGGTCCCCTTCAAGCTGGCCCCCATCATCCGCCGGATCTGGCAGCAGATGCCTCAGCCCAAGTGGTGCATCTCGATGGGCGCGTGCGCCTCGAGCGGCGGGATGTTCGACAACTATGCAGTGGTGCAGGGGATCGACACGATCATCCCGGTGGACGTGTACGTCCCTGGATGCCCGCCGCGCCCTGAAGGACTCCTGTACGGCATCCGCATGCTGCAGGAGAAAGTGAAGAACGAGCGGATCAGCGACAGGGTGATCCGCGACGAGCTCGAGCCGGACCCCGCGAGTCAGCTGTACATCCCGCCGCCAGTCATTGACGAGCTGTCGGAGCCGTTCGGCAACTCCATACACCAGACCCGCTCCGCTCCGTGACGTCTCCGCAGCCGGAGATCGGGCCCTACCCAGTAGTGCGCTCCGGTGCCGCGCTGGACTCCGGCGCCGCACCGGCCACGCCGCGGAACGTGCCGCACACCGGCGGTGCGGAGAACCCGTCCGCCGCAGCGCTGCATGAGCGCTTCGGAGACGCGGTTGTCCGCTCCCAGGTGGTGTGGGGCGAGACGACGGTGTACGTCAGCCCGGAGAGTGTGTTGGAGATCGTGCGCTGGCTGCACGACGATCCATCGCAGCGGTACGAGTACCTCGCGGACGTCACTGCTGTCGAGTACAGAGACGACGAGCGGCCGCTGGAGGTCGTGTGGCACCTCCGCTCTCTGGCGTACCGTCGCTTTCTCCGCCTGAAGGCGATACTCCCGAGCAACCGGCTCACGGTGCCGTCGGTATGGCCGGTGTACCGGGGTGCCGACTGGCTCGAGCGCGAGTGCTTCGACATGTTCGGCATTCAGTTCGAGGGACATCCCGACCTGCGGCGCATCCTCATGTGGGAGCAGTACAGCGAGGGGTTCCCGCTGCGGAAGGATTTTCCGCTGCGCGGGCGCTTCAGCCGCTCCGAGCAGCTCCGCCAGTCGCTGGCGCAGAACCCGGAAGCCCGCTATTCGATGGAGGAGCTCAGTATCGCCGACGCCTTCGAGGATCTTCCAGTCGACATGCGTGAGCGCCTGCAGCAGGGCGAGGAGACGGGCGAATAGTGGCCGACAGGCGAACGGTCGAGGTCGAGCTCTCCACCAGCGGCCTGGACGCGCAGGGGCGACCGCAGCGTGTCCCGCTCGTCACCGACGAATCAGGCGGCGTCATGACACTGGAGCCGCCCCTGCCGATGGAGCCCGACTTCGGCGGGCAGCACATGCTGATCAACATCGGCCCGCAGCACCCGGCCACGCACGGCGTGCTTCGACTGGTGCTGGAGCTCGATGGCGAGACGGTGGTCCGCTGCATCCCGCACATCGGCTACCTGCACTGCGGCTTCGAGAAGATCGGCGAGTACAGGCAGTACAACCAGATCATTCCGTGGACCGACCGCGAGGACTACCTGAACTCGCCGGGCAACAACGTCGCATTCGCGCTCGGGGCGGAGCGGCTTTTCGGCGTGGAGATCACGGAGCGGTGCAGGGTGCTGCGCGTGATCGCGTGCGAGCTGTCGCGGATCATGTCGCACCTGGTGTGGCTCGGCACGACATGCATAGACATCGGCGCCTTCACGCCGTTCCTCTGGTCGTTCCAGGAGCGGGAGAACATCTACAAGCTGCTGGAGGACTGGAGCGGCGCGCGCCTCACGACATCGATGACACGTGTCGGCGGAATGATGGCCGACATCCCCAGAGGGTGGACCGACGGGCTGCGCAGCTTCACACGCACCTTCCCGAGGACGATCGATGAGATCGACAGTCTGCTCACGCGCAACGCGATCTGGGTCGGGCGCACGGTTGGCCTCGGCGTGATGACTCCGGACGAAGCCACAAACTACGGACTCTCCGGGCCAATGCTGCGCGCTTCCGGTGTCGATTACGACGTGCGCAAGGACTTCCCGTACCTCGACTACGAGACTTACGACTTCGAAGTTCCGGTGGGAGAGCATGGCGACGTGTACGACCGTTATCTCGTTCGGATGGAGGAGATGCGCCAGTCGGTGCGCATTCTGAACCAGGCGCTGGAGCGGCTCCCGGACGGGCCGGTGAACGTCGATGATCCGCGCCTCATCCTTCCGCCAAAGTCCAAGGCCACGAGCGAGATGGAGTCGATGATCCACCACTTCAAGGTGGTGATGGAAGGGCCGCGTCCGCCGATCGGCGAATCGTACGTCGCTGTCGAGAGCCCGAAGGGTGAGAAGGGCTACTATATGGTCTCCGACGGGACATCCAAGCCGGTGCGCTGGCGCATCCGGCCGCCTTCGTTCGTGAACCTCTCCGCCATTCCCAAAATGGTCGAGGGACATCTGCTGTCCGACGTCATCGCCATCAACGCAAGCATCGATATTGTGATGGGAGAGATTGACAGGTGATCGTTTGCGTCGATTCTCGGGTCCGCTGGGTCGCTC
>CAZOAT010000080.1:8029-11420 GCA_964577965.1 uncultured Gemmatimonadaceae bacterium
TCGCTCTCGCTCCGCGGCTCACTGGCTACGCCCACACACTCACACTCGCTCCACGGGCCATCGATTCCAGCGCCGCAGGGGCAGCCCGATGACTGCGCGTGGCAGCGCGGGAGTCGTGCTCAGCACGACCGACTCAGTGGCGGGCTACGAGGTCGAGTCGGTGCTCGGCGTCGTGAGCGCGGAGTGGGTCGGCGGTGTCAACGTGTTCCGCGACATGTTCGCAGGCATCCGCAACATCGTCGGCGGCCGGAGCGCGGCGCTGGAGAAGGAGATGAAGGCCGGACGCGAGGCGGTGCTCCAGGAGCTTCAGGAGCGTGCGGCGGGGCTCGGCGCGGATGCCGTTGTGACTATCCGCCTTGACTCCTCGCCGATCTCAGGCGGCTCCGGTGCGATGCTGATGCTCGGTGGGATCGGAACTGCCGTTCGCCTGAGGCGCGCATGACCGGACCCGCACGGGGACTCGAGCAGGCAGCCCACGCGCATCACGAAACGGCGGAGGAGTACCAGCCGGTGTTCGTCGGCGCGAGGCACGACGAGCTTGAAGAGATCTGCCGCCGATACCCGACCCGGATGGCGGCATTGCTCCCGGCATTGTGGATCGTTCAGGAGCAGCGCGGGTGGATCAGCGAGAACGCGATGGCTGAGGTCGCCGACGTGCTGGATCTGACGCCAGCGTACGTGAAGGGCGTCGTGACGTTCTACTACATGTACCACCAGCACCCGGTCGGTAAGTACTTCATCCAGGTGTGTACGACGTCGCCGTGCGGGATATGCGGCGCCGAGGATGTGGTGCGAGCGCTGCTCCGCGAGACGAAGTGCGGCGAGCTGGGTGAAACTTCGCCCGACGGCAAGTACACCGTGATAGAGGTGGAATGCCTCGGCGCGTGCGGCTTCGCCACGCCAGTGATGGTCAACGACGATTTCGTGGAATCAGTGACCGCGGAGAACGTTCCGCAGCTGCTGGAGCGTTACCAGTGAAACGCCCAGTGAGCAGCTGCGCCGCCGTTCCGACCAGGCAGGCGGCGCGCGTAACTCAGTCAACCGAGACCAGCTGATGGGTTTCCCTCACGCCATCCACAAGCGCGAAACTCCGGTATTGTCGAGGCACTTCGGAAACACCGAGGCGAGGACGCTTGACGGCTGGCGCCGACTCGGCGGCTATCAGGCGCTCGAGAACGCGCTCGCGATGCAGCCAGCGGAAATCACCGAGATCGTGAAGGCCTCGGGGTTACGCGGTCGGGGTGGCGCCGGATTCCCGACAGGGCTGAAGTGGTCGTTCATGAAGATCGGTGACGGCAAGCCGCACTACCTGTGCTGCAACGCCGACGAGTCCGAGCCCGGCACATTCAAGGACCGCGAGATCATGCGGTGGACGCCCCACGCGCTGATCGAAGGGTGCGCGATCGCCTCTTATGCCATCGGCGCGGAGGTGTGCTACATCTACATCCGAGGCGAGTTCACCGAGCCGCTTGCCGAGGTGTCGCGAGCCCTGAGAGAGGCCTACGACGGCGGTATACTCGGCGGCAACGCGATGGGCTCCGGCAAGCGCGTGGACATGTACATCCACAAGGGTGCCGGCGCGTACATCTGCGGCGAAGAGACCGCGTTGATGAACTCGATCGAGGGGCGCCGCGGCAACCCGCGCATCAAGCCCCCGTTTCCGGCAGTCTCCGGCGTATTCGGGCAGCCGACCACGATCAACAACGTGGAGACGCTGGCCGCCGTGCCGTGCATCCTCAGCCGGGGCGCCGAGTGGTACAAGGGGATGTCGCTGTCCGACCCGAAGAGCACCGGCACCAAACTCTTCTCGGTGTGTGGCAACGTCGCGAAGCCGGGCAACTATGAAGTCGTGATGGGCTTCCCGTTCCGGGAGTTCCTGTATGACCTGTGCGGCGGCGCCCTGCCCGGGCGGAAGCTCAAGGCGATCATTCCCGGCGGCGTGTCGGTCCCGATCCAGACGATGGAGGAGGCCGAGGCCACGCTCATGGACTATGAAGGGTTCGTAGAGCACGGCTCCATGCTCGGATCAGGCGGCGTCGTCGTGATCGACGATGCGCAGAACATGGTTCGGGTCATAGCGCGCATCGCGCGCTTCTTTGCACATGAGAGCTGCGCACAGTGCACACAGTGTCGCGAAGGCACGGCGTGGGCGACGCGGATACTGGAGCGGATCGCCGCGGGCCAGGGCACGACGGAGGATCTCGACACTCTGCTGGCGATCTCCGAAGACATGACAGGCAAGACGATCTGCGTGCTTAGCGACTCCTGCGCGACTCCGATCGTATCCGGAATCAGGAAGTTCGGCGCCGAGTTCGAGGCGATGATCAAGGGACGGAAGTACCACGCGCGGGGCGCCCCGCGTCCGGCAGAACTTTCCGCCGGAGCCGCCGCATGAACGGCGAGCAGAAAATGGTCACGCTCACGATCGAAGGGCGGGAGGTTGTCGTCCCCGAAGGGACGTCGCTGCTCGAGGCGGCGAAAACAGTCGGCGTGCTCATTCCCCACTACTGCTACCACCCCGGTCTGCCGGTCGCAGGTGTGTGTCGCATGTGCCTGGTCGAGGTGGAGAAGGCGCCTAAGCTCGCGCCCGCATGCGCGACCGCGGCCGCGGATGGCCAGGTGGTCCATGTGCACTCAGAGCAGTCGCGGAATGCGCGTAAAGGCGTGCTCGAGATGCTGCTCATCAACCACCCCCTGGACTGCCCGATCTGCGACCAGTCCGGCGAGTGCGAGCTGCAGGACTACACGTTCCAGGAGGGGCGCAGGGATTCGCGGTACCGGGAGCCGAAGCGGTTCAACCCGGTGGAGGATTTCGGCGGCGACGTCGTGTACGTGCCCAACCGCTGTATCCTCTGCACTCGCTGCGTGCGTTTCATGGACGACGTGGCCGAGGAGCCGACACTGGGCGTCGTGGAGCGTGGCGACCGCGCGCTGATCGGCAAGTTCCCGGAAAAGGACCTGACGCATCCGTGGGCAGGGAACGTCATCGACCTGTGTCCGGTCGGTGCGCTGCTGTCCAAGGACTCGCTCAACAAGGCGCGCGCGTGGGAGCTGGACCGCACAGCCTCCATCTGCCCCAACTGCACGCAGGGGTGCAACATCATCATGGAGACGCGCGACGAGGTCGTCATGCGCCTCCGGCCACGTCCGAACGCCGACGTAAACAGGTATTTCATGTGCGATTATGGCCGGTTGAACTACCGCTGGCTGAACAGGCCCGACCGGATCGAGCGGCCGATGATGCAGCAGAGTGCTGCGCTGGTGACCGCCGAATGGGAACCCGCGATCGCTGCCGCAGCTGATGCACTCCGGGGTCGCCAGGCGCACGTCGTCGTGTCGCCGATGCTGTCGAACGAAGCGCTGTACCTGCTGTCCCGGCTGATCGAGCGGA
>CAZOAT010000081.1:0-10794 GCA_964577965.1 uncultured Gemmatimonadaceae bacterium
AGTTCGCGCATCCGTACATCGCTGCCGGCCGCGGCTACGTGGACGACATCATCGATCCGCGCCAGACGCGGCCGCGGCTGATCGATGCCCTCGAAACGCTCCAGGGGAAACGGGATCGGAACCCATCCAAGAAGCACGGCAATATCCCCCTGTAACCCGCCCAGTGGATGAGCTCCTCGATTGGCGCCAGAGCCATTCCGTATCCCGGGCCCCCACCTATTATTGGCTCAGCCGTGCCGGGAGAGACATGACGGAAGACGTGTGGCGCCTGACACTTCTGGGAGGAATCGACCTGAGCGGCAGCGACTCCGCCGCCGCGGAGTCGATCCTCGTCCAACCCAAGCACGTCGCCTTACTGGCATTCCTCGCTTGCGAGCGGTTGATCACGCGGGCCGGGGGGTTCACCAGACGCGATTATCTGGTGGGACTGCTGTGGCCCGAATTGGATCAGGGACACGCGCGCACCGCGCTGCGCCGCGTGCTGCACCAGCTGCGTGGTGCTCTGGGCAGCGATATCGTCGTCGCGCGCGGCGATGAGGAACTGGCGATCAGCAGCGTGCTCGTCCTCAGCGACGTTGGCGAGTTCCTCGAGGCCATCGGCCGGAACCATCTGGCGCGCGCACTTGAGTTGTACCGCGGGGACTTCATGCCGGGTTTCCATCTGTCTGGTTGCGCAGAGTTTGGGCGCTGGCTCGATGGACGCCGCGATCACCTGCGGCGGGAGGCGGGCGCAGCTGCATGGGTGCTCGCTCAGAGGCTCGAGGCCGATGACGAGCTGACGGCAGCCGGGCACGTCGTGCGTCGGGCAGTGCAGTTTTCCTGGGACGACGAGCGGATGGTGCGTCGGGCACTCGAGATGATGGAACGGCTCGGTGATCGCAGCGGCGGCCTGCAGCTGTACTCCGATTTCTGTGCGCGCTTGCAGGCGGATTACGGAGCGAAGCCGTCGCCGGAAACCATTGCGCTGGGCGAGCGGCTCAGGGGCGCGTAGACGCAGCCAGTCAGTGGACTGTACACTCTCCCCGGCTCGCACGCGTAGGTTACCTCTCCCGGTGAGCCATGCCATGCCCGTTGTAACTCGCGCTATTCTGCGGAGCTGATGCTCTCGAAGCTACTGATCGCGAACCGCGGCGAGATCGCACTGCGGATCATCCGCGCCTGCCGCGAGCTCGGTGTGCGCAGCGTCGCCGTGTACAGCGACGCGGACTCGCACGCGCCGCACGTCCACGAGGCCGACGAGGCTGTACGTATCGGCCCGGCCCCCTCGAGTGAGAGCTACCTCCGCGGCGATGCAATCATCGACGCAGCAAAGACGATTGGTGCAGAGGCGATCCATCCGGGTTACGGCTTTCTCGCCGAGCGTGAATGGTTCGCCCGCGCAGTGCGCGACGCCGGACTGATATGGGTTGGACCACCGGCCGAAGCGATCGCCGCGCTCGGCAGCAAGACCGCCGCGCGCACTCTGGCCCTGCAGCACGACGTGCCCATCGTGCCGGGCACAACTGAGCCCCTGGCCGACGGCGACGCGGCGATGGCTGCCGCGCGCGAGATCGGGTTTCCGGTGCTCCTGAAAGCAGCGGCCGGGGGCGGCGGGAAGGGGATGCGCGTTGTACGTGAGGAAAAAGCGTTGCACAGCGCGCTGGAGTCGGCCCGGCGTGAAGCGAAGAACGCATTCGGTGACGACGCCGTTTACGTGGAGAAGTACGTCGAGGGCCCGCGCCACGTCGAGATACAGGTGCTCGCCGACACTCACGGCAACGTGCTCCACCTTGGCGAGCGTGAGTGCTCCGTCCAGCGGCGTCACCAGAAGATGATCGAGGAAGCGCCGAGCGTCGCCGTGAATGCAGATCTGCGCGCGCGTATGGGTGACGCCGCGGTTCGCCTGGCGAAGGCGGCTGGCTACGTGAACGCCGGGACGTGCGAGTTCCTGCTGGCGAAAGATGGAGGCTTCTATTTCCTCGAGATGAACACACGGCTGCAGGTCGAGCACCCTGTGACCGAGCTCGTCACCGACACCGACGTCGTGCAGTGGCAGCTCCGGATCGCGGCTGGAGAGGCGCTGTCGTTCCGCCAGCAGGACGTTCGACCGCGCGGCTGGGCGATCGAGTGCCGCATCACCAGCGAAGATCCCGCGAACAACTTTCTGCCGTCCACGGGGACTATCGACTACCTGCAGCTGCCCGGCGGGCCGGGCGTGCGCTGGGATGGTGGGATCGAGACCGGCACGACGGTCGGGCTGCACTACGACCCGATGCTCGCGAAGCTGATCGTCTGGGGCGAGAACAGGTCGCAGGCCATCGCGCGCATGCACCGGGCCCTGCTCGAGCTGCTGGTGGACGGGGTGGAGACCTCCCGTGACTTCCACCTTCGCGTCATGGAGGACGACGAGTTCCGCAGGGGTGAGATCGACATCGCGTGGCTCGAGCGCAGGCTGGACTCACTGGTCACGGGGAAGCCGCCGGAGGACGTGGTGCGCGCTGCCGCAATCGCCGCGGCGCTCCTTGCCGAGCGCGATCGGCATGTGAGGAAAGCAGGGGTAGGGCAGGCGACCGGGGACAGCGCACCGGCACGGGGCTCCCGGGACCGTCTGCTGTCAGATACGACAGAAGTCCCGCAGGCCTTGAACGGTGCCGGCGCGGCATGGAAGCGGGCTGCGCGCCTGGACGGACTCCGGTGATCGCCACCCTGACGATCGATGCCATAGCCGCCGGTGGGGACGGCGTTGCACGGCACGACAGCCTGGTGGTGTTCGTGCCGCGAACGGCTCCGGGTGACGTCGTGACCGCAGGGGTACAGCCCCGCGGCCGCTACGCCCGCGCACTGGAGATGGACGTCGTGTCTCCTTCTCCCGACAGAGTCGACCCTTCCTGCCAGCACTACACACGCGATTCGTGCGGCGGCTGTCAGCTGCAGCACATGTCGTACTCCGCGCAGCTGGCAGCCAAGCAGCGCATCGTGCGCGACGCCCTGCAGCGGATCGGTCGCCGTGAAGTCGCCCTTCCTTTTATCCGACCGAGCGCGCACGAGTGGAGATACCGCAGCAAGCTCACTCTCGCGCTCAGGCGCCGCGGGTCCCGCTGGATCGGAGGCCTGCACAGGTTTGACGCGCCGGGGAGGATCTTCGCGCTCGCCGACTGTCCTATCACCCGACGCGAGATCGTGCGTGTGTGGCGTGACGTGCTCGCCGCCTCGGAGCACTTCCCCGCGGAGCGTGAGCTCCGTGGCAGCGTTCGCGACATCGGCGACGGCTTTGCCTTTACCCTTCTCGGCGCCACGCGGTGGGATGCCCACTCCGAGTTCTTCGACGCGACGCCTTCGCTCACTGCTCTGTGGTGGAAACCGCAGAACGAGGCGGCCCGTGCGATGCACAGCCGCCTCACGGCCGGCTCGTCGGAGGGAGCGGCGACCGGAGCCGCCTTCGCGCAGGTCAACCCTGCCGTTGCCGCGGAGCTTCATCGTCACGTCCTCGACCGGACGCGCGCACATTCACCCACTCATGTGATCGACGCGTACTCGGGCACGGGTGCGACGGCTCTGCCACTCGCCTCCGAAGGGGTCAGAGTTACGGCGATCGAGCTCGATCCATCTGCAACCGCTGCCATGGCGCGCCGGCTGGAGCCGCCGTCAGTCGTGCTCACCGGGCGGGTGGAGGAGCACATCGCGTCCGCACTGCCTGCCGACGTCGTGCTGCTGAACCCGCCGCGGGCCGGTGTCGCTGAAGAGGTCACCGCCACACTCGAAGCTGCGGCGACCGCACCACGCGCTGTGATCTACGTGAGTTGCGACCCGGCGACTCTCGCAAGAGATCTCACCCGTCTCCCGGGCTACCGCATCGAGTCGCTCGTCGCCTTCGACATGTTTCCGCAGACCGCGCACGTTGAGACCGTCTGCGAGCTGGTGCCGGGAGAATGAAGTACATCGTCGATGCGGGCGGCACGCGGCTCGTAGTCGCGCTGGATCCCGAGGGCGTCAGCGTGGACGGACAGCCGGTGGTTGCTCACCTCGCTGAGATTCCCCGCACGCCGATCTGCGTGCTGTCCGTGGACGACGCCGTTCGCTCCGTCAGGGTGCGCCACGGCGATGGCCGCGGCCGGTATACACTCTGGATCGGGGGGTACCGGTTCGACGTCGAGGCGCTCGACGAGCGCACTCGCGCGATTCGTGACCTGGATGTCGAGCGCAACGTGAGCTCCGGGCCGGCGCCACTCCTCGCTCCCATGCCGGGTCTCGTGGTGAGAGTGCTCGTCGAGGAGGGAGCGGCGGTGCAGGCCGGTGAGGGACTCGTGGTGATGGAAGCGATGAAGATGGAGAACGAGCTGCGCGCGCCTGCCGCCGCCGTCATCGGTCGCATCCATGCAAGCGCAGGCGCCGCGGTGGAAAAGGGCGCGTTACTAATCGAACTGGAGCGCATCGATGCCTGAGGCACTGCTGACAGAACCGACGACGATTGCAGCCTATCTGCTTGCCGTGGTCGCTCTCGTCTTCTGGCTGAGCGGGCTCGCGCCGTTGAAGAAGGTCTTTCAGGTCACGCCGCCGGTGCTGTACGCCTATTTCCTTCCGATGCTCTCCACGTTCGCAGGCATCACTCCCGCGGCCTCGCCCGCTTACGCGTGGATTACCCGCTACATGCTCCCGTTCGCCCTGCTCCTTCTCATGATCAGTGTGGATCTCAAGGCGATCGCACGGCTCGGGCGCATGGCGCTCATCATGATGGTTGCCGGGACAGTCGGTGTGGTGCTGGGCGCGATCGGGTCTTACGCGCTTTTCGGAGGGTTGCTGCCGCCGGAGACCTGGAAGGGATTTGCCGCGCTCACGGGCAGCTGGATCGGCGGCACTGCTAACTTCGTGGCGATCGCCGAGAGCGTGGGCACGCCGCCCGCGACGCTCGCTCCCTTCATCGTCGTGGATACGGTCGTTGGTTACGGCTGGATGGGGGTGCTGCTCGCGCTCAGCGCCTGGCAGCACCGATTCGACAAGGCGATCGGCGCTGATACCAGCGCCATTGAGGAAACCAACCGCCGGCTTGCGGCGCTGAGCGACACGCGCCGGCCGATGGCAATACGCGACGTCCTGATACTGTCAGGGGTCGGTCTCGCAGGCGCGGTGATAGCGGTAACAATCGGTGGTGGACTGCCCTCGCTCGGCAATCCGCCGATCATCAGCGGCACGACCTGGGCAGTGCTGATAGTCGTCACTGTTGGACTGCTCCTCTCCTTCACGCCGATGCGCCGGCTGGAGGAGGTGGGTGCCTCGACCATGGGTTACGGCGCGCTGTATCTGCTGCTCGCAGGCATAGGAGCGCGGGCCGACCTTCGCGCGATCGCGGACACACCGCTGTACCTCGTGGCGGGCCTGGTCTGGATCATCATCCACGTAGCCGTGCTGTTCGGTGTTGCCCGTCTGGTCCGCGCGCCGCTTTTCTTCGTCGCTACCGGCAGCATGGCGAACATCGGCGGCGCCGCGTCAGCCCCTATTGTCGCCGGCGTGTATCACCCGGCCATGGCGCCCGTTGGACTGTTGATGGCGGTCGCCGGGTACATCCTCGGGATCTATGCCGGGTTCGGCACCGCGTGGGTCCTTGGGCAACTCGGCACATGAGCGGTCAGTCGCTGCTTCTCACCTCACTTCGATTTCCTTGATCATCCCATGCAGGAAGTGCGGGCGCCCGTCGCCCTGATCCGGCAGGAAGCAGATCAGTCCATAGCTTCCGCGTCTCAGATTGACTGAGAAGTTGTTCGCTTCACCGGGAGCGATGGGTGCAACGCCGCCGAGCATTGTGAACGGCTGCGCACCCTGAGGACTCTCAAGCCACTGCAGCGCCTGTTCGACGGTCGTCTGGCCGTGGAGCTGGACGATCAGGACTTCGTGATCCTGCGGTGAGTCGTTCACTACCCTGAACGTCACGAGTCCGGGCCTCACGTTCTCCATCGTGAAGTCGTAATCCACAAGGTGCATGGTCACGTCCGCTGCTGGGAGCTCCACCGGCCCGGCAGCCGCGGTCGCTGCAGCCGCACCTGTTGTATCGCCAGCGGTCGTGTCAGCTCTCTCATGGACCTTCAGATCCTTGAACATCCCGCGCATGAAGTGCGGCATCCCCTCGGGCACGTCCACGAAGCAGATGAGTGCGTAGTTCCCGGGGTCGAGCACCATCATCGCGTTGGCAGTCGTTCCACTCTCCGTCGGGTTCGGGCCACCGACGGCGGTTGCCCAGGCCGGTGGTGGCGCACCGGGGGTCAGGGCGTTCACGTAATCCGCTGCGGTCTTGTTGCTGTCGAGCCTCACGACGTTCACGTGGTGCGGGACGTCGCCGCGCATCAGCGCCTGGATCATGGTGAGTCCGGCTGGCACTGAGTCCGGAGCCTGGAAGGAGTAGTCGCTGACGACGACGGTCACGACGTTGGGGCGCGGCCCGGCTGTGCGCCCGGACGCGGCTTGGTCAGCGTCGCGGCCACACCCGACGAGCACGCCTGCCAGGACGATTGCGGCGACCACTGCGCGGTTCTGCTTCATGTGATTCCCGGCTCCATGTATTGTGATTCGAAGGGTGAAGGTATCCGGTCGCCACGCGGACAGCCACCCGCGGAGCCGGGGTCACGTTGACTTGCCGCCAGCCAGCGGGTACTTTGCAAGTCTGCATCAAATCGGGCTTTAGCCCGGGCCGGTCGCGCGTTTACCCAGTGGCACTCGCGTGACGATCACAGGCCGGTGTTTCTTTTTTGTATCCGGTTCCGGCCGATTCCAGTCCACCTGCATCAATAATGAAAACGTACTCCGCGACTCCGCGGGACATCGAACACCGCTGGTACGTGGTTGACGCCGATGGCGTCGTCCTCGGCCGTCTCGCGTCAGAGATCGCGAAGATCATCCGCGGCAAGCACAAGCCGATGTTCACGCCGCACATGGACACCGGCGACAACGTCGTCGTCATCAACGCCGAGAAAGTCCGCCTCACCGGCCGCAAGGCCGAGCAGAAGCAGTACTTCCGCCACACCGGCTACATGGGTCATGAGCGATTCACGCCGTACGGCACCATGCTGGAGAAGCATCCGGAGCGCGTGATCGAGAAGGCGGTGCACGGCATGCTTCCCAAGACGACGCTGGCCCGCACAGTACTCCGCCGCAAGCTCCGCGTATATCGCGGTACCGAGCACCCGCACATCGCGCAGCAGCCGACGGTGCTCGATCTCAAGACAACCATAGAGAAGTAATGGCCGACACCGTTCACACCGTCGGTCGCCGCAAGGAAGCGGTCTGCAGGGCGTACCTCAAGCCGGGCTCCGGCAAGTGGGACGTCAACGGCCGCACGCTCGGCGACTATTTCCCGCGCCCCACGCTGGTGAGCGCGATCCAGCAGCCGTTCACCGCGACCGACACGCTCGGCCGCTTTGACGTGCGCGCCATCGTCGAAGGCGGCGGTCTCACCGGTCAGGCCGGTGCGCTGCGTCTCGCCGTTGCACGCGCGCTCGTCGAGGTGGACGAGGCGCACCGCCGCAAGCTGCGCGACCTCGGCCTGCTAACCCGCGACGCGCGGGCTGTAGAGCGGAAGAAGCCGGGACGCCCCAAGGCCCGCAAGCGCTTCCAGTTCAGCAAGCGATAATCGAATATGTCTCAGCCAAACCTCGAGCAGCTCCTGGAAGCGGGTGTCCACTTCGGACACCAGACGCGCCGGTGGAACCCGAAGATGCGTCCGTTCATCTTCGCCGAGCGCAACGGCATTCACATCATCGACCTGCAGAAGACGCTCCGGCAGCTGGAGCTCGCGCAGAAGCTCGCCCGCGAGACGATACTGCGTGGCGACAACGTCCTGTTCGTCTGCACCAAGCGGCAGCTCGCACCGATCGTCCGCGCTGAAGCCGAGCGCTGTGGCGCGATGTTCATCACCGAGCGCTGGCTCGGCGGCCTGATGACCAACTTCTCGACGGTGAAGAAGCAGATGCGCCGTCTCAAGGAGCTGGAAGCGGGCAGTGAGGCCGGTGGTGAGTGGGAGAACTACACGAAGAAAGAGCAGCTGATGATGTCACGTCAGCGCGACAAGCTCTCCAAGTATCTCTCCGGCATCAAGTCGATGACCCGCCTGCCCGGACTCATGTACGTGGTGGATGCCAAGAAGGAGCGGATCGCCGTTCGCGAAGCGAACAAGCTTGCCATTCCGCTCGTGGCTCTGGTGGATACCAATGCCGATCCGGACGTCATCACCGTGCCGATTGCGGCCAACGACGACGCCATTCGCTCGGTCGAGCTGATGACGCGGGCGATCGCCGACGCGATCAGCGAGGCCCGGCGCGAGGCGCCCGTACGCGAGGAAGTGGAGGAGCAGGAATCCTATACCTACAGCTCAGACCGCGGGGCCGAGCCGGAGCCGGAAGGCGAGCGCCGCAGGAAGCGACGTCCGCGCCGCCGCCGCGCGAAGCCTGAAGCGGTCGCCGCACGACTCAAGTCACCGAGCGAAGGCGGGGAAGGGGAGGTTGAGGGCGAAGCCGCAGAGCCCGTGGGCGGAGAGGCCATCGCGGAGTAGCGGTCGTTCCGGATGCAATCGCTCCGGAGCACTATGTACCTTTCGACGCCGCCGGAAAACCTCCGGCGGCGTTTCTGCGAACGCCGTCGGGCGACCAGCGAATGACACGGAGGGCTAGCCCCTTCGGAAAGCAAGGATAGAGAAAATGGCATTCACAGCAAGAGACGTTCAGGAACTGAGGCAGCGCACCGGCGCCGGCATGATGGAGTGCAAGCGGGCGCTGGAGGAGACCGGCGGCGACCTGGAGAAGGCGGTGGACTTTCTCCGCACCAAGGGGATCGCGAGGGCCGAGAAGCGTGTCGGGAAGCAGACGAGCGAAGGGATGATCGCGAGCTACATCCACCACAACGGCAGGATCGGCGTTCTGGTCGAGGTCAACTGCGAGACCGACTTCGTGGCGCGCACCGACGATTTCAAGACACTCGCACGCGAGCTCGCGCTGCACATCGCGAGCGCCGCTCCGGTGGCAGTCGATCGTGACGGTGTTCCTGCCGAGAGGATCGAGCGGGAACGCGCCATCTTCGAGGAGCAGGCTCGTGCCTCTGGCAAGCCGGATGCGATCGTGCAGAAGATGGTGGAAGGGAAGCTGGAGTCCTACTATAAGGAAGCCGCGCTGCTCCACCAGCCGTGGGTGCGCGAGCCGAAGAAGAGCGTCGGCGACCTGGTGAAGGAGGCGTCGGCGCGGCTTGGGGAGCACATTCAGGTCAGACGGTTCGTACGGTTTCAGATGGGAGAGGAATAACCGACTCACCAGTCCAGGCGTTAACCAGAGGGGTCTCTTGGCCACGACATCGCTTGCCTATGCTCGAGTACTTCTGAAGCTTTCCGGCGAGGCACTTGCCGGGGAGAAGGGCTTCGGCTTCGATGTCGATGTTCTGACGCGGCTCGCAGACGAGATCGCCGAGATCGTCGAGCTCGGTGCCGGCGTGGGACTCGTCATCGGCGGCGGCAACATCGTTCGCGGCACCCAGTTGGCGAAGATGGGGATGGACCGTGTGGGCGCCGACTACATGGGAATGCTCGGGACAATCATCAACGCGCTCGCCCTGCAGGACGTGCTCGAGCGCCGCGGAGTCGAGACGCGGGTGATGACTTCCATCCGGATGGAGGAGGTAGCCGAGCCGTACATCCGCCGGCGCGCCATGCGTCACTTCGAGAAGGGTCGTACCGTGATCTTTGCAGGCGGCACGGGGAATCCCTACTTCTCGACCGACACCGCCGCCGTCCTCCGCGGGATCCAGATGAAGGCCAACGTCATCATCAAGGCAACCAACGTGGACGGAGTGTACACGGCCGATCCGCGCAAGGACCCGGACGCCACGCTGCACGAGACCATCAGTTATCGTGACGTGATGCTGGAGGAGCTCGGGGTTATGGATCAGACCGCGATCACCCTGTGCAAGGAGAACAACCTGCCGATCATCGTCCTCAACATTCACCGCCATGGCGACGTCGCGCGCGCGATCCGCGGCGAACGCGTCGGCACTCTCGTCTCATGAGCACTATCCCCCAGATTCTGAAAGACGCCCGTGCGGCGATGGAGAAGGCGATCGACAGCAGCAAGCGCGAGCTCGCGTCGATCCGCACAGGCAAGGCAACCACCAGCCTGCTCGATACCGTCCGGGTCGATGCCTACGGCCAGCAGATGCCGCTCAATCAGGTCGGGACGGTTTCCGTGTCCGAGCCCCGGATGCTCACGGTGACCGTATGGGACAAGGGACTGGTCAACGCTGTCGAGAGGGCTATCCGCGATTCCGATCTCGGGCTGAATCCCCAGTCCGCCGGCACCACTCTCAGGGTGCCGCTCCCGGCGCTCAACGAGGAGCGGCGGAGGGATCTCGTCAAAGTCGTGCACAAGCTCGCGGAGGAAGGGCGCATCGCCGTGCGTCATGGGCGTACGGAGGCGCGCGACGGTCTCAAGCACCTGGAGCACACCTCGGAAGACGACATCAAACACGCCGAGAAGGACCTTCAGAAAGCGCACGACGACGCGATCAAGCGGATCGACGAACTGGTGAAGGGGAAGGAAGCGGAGATCATGGAGGTGTGACGGCCCCGGCCGCACGCTTTCTCTCCCACGGTGTCTGAGCTCTCCAAGCGGGTCCTGTTTTCGGTCATCGCGGCGCCGACCGCGGTCCTCATCGTGTACCTCGGTGGCCCGGCGCTCGTCGCGCTCGTCGGCGTGATCTCAGGTATCGCGACCTGGGAGTTCTACCGCCTGTCCCGCGCGACCGGAGCCGAGCCGTTCGAGGGGCTTGGCATCACGCTCGCAGCACTGC
>CAZOAT010000082.1:0-10757 GCA_964577965.1 uncultured Gemmatimonadaceae bacterium
TCCGGCTGCTCGAGCAGCACCCGGCAGAGCGCGACTCTGCGCTTCTCTCCCCCTGATAGCCTCGTGACCTCCGCGTCTCCCGGTGGCAGCCGCAGCGCATCCATCGCGATCTCGATTCGGCGGTCCAGTTCCCAGGCGTCCTTCGCCTCGATCTCGTCCTGAACGCGGGCCTGCTCGTCGAGCAGCTTCTGCATCGCGTCGTCATCCATCGGCTCAGCGAAACGGTGCGATATCTCCTCGAAGCGGCGCAGCAGATCGCGCGTACCCTGCACGGCCTTCTCCACGTTACCGCGCACATCCGTTGACGAATCGAGCCGTGGCTCCTGAGGCAGATAGCCGACGCGCATTCCGTCAGCGAGCCAGGCTTCCCCCTGATAGTCCTGATCCTCGCCGGCCATTATGCGCAGCAGCGACGATTTCCCGGCGCCGTTTGCGCCCAGAACTCCGATCTTTGCACCGTAGTAGAACGACAACCATATGCCGCGCAGGATCTCCCGGGACGGAGGGACGACCCTGCGCAGATCCTTCATTACATAGATGAATGTCTGAGGAGGCATCGGAGGAAACTATCACGATCATCGGCTGAAAAACGAGCCGGATCGCCCGTCGCAGCGTATCTTCGCGCGGTCGCAGCACGCGGACGCCGCACCCCGGTCATCGATGAGTTCAGCAGGCGACACATTCATCCGCACGAGCCGCCCGGACGCGGGCGACACCGGTGGGATTCCACAGCCTTCGGAATTCGGCGGCAGCGCCCGGATTCCCTGGGTCGATTGGCTGCGCATCCTGGCGCTGGCGGGCGTTTTCGTGATCCACGCCGTGTCTCCCTTCAACCCCTGGGACCACTGGCACATCCGCAGTCCGGAGACGAGCAAGCTGCTTGGCGCCGTCGTCGTCCTCATGGCGCCGTGGATCATGCCGCTGTTCATGATGCTGGCCGGCACCAGTGCCTGGTATTCGCTGCGCCGTCGTTCCAACATCGAGTACGTGCGGGATCGCTTCACGCGCATCCTCATACCGCTCGCGCTCGGCATGCTGATACTGGTGCCCCCGCAGCTGTACGCCGAACGGCGACTGTACGGCCAGTTCACCGGTTCGTTCATCGAGTTCTATCCTCACACGTTCGACCTTCCGCTGTACCCGCAGGGAAACCTCTCATGGCACCACCTCTGGTTCCTCGGCTATCTCTTCGCCTATTCCCTTCTCGCGCTTCCGCTCTTCAGGTTCTGGCGGGAGAAGCGCGGCAGGCAGCAGCTCCGCTGGCTCGCCGTCTTTACGCGGGGCCCGCTCGGGCTGCTGTGGCTCGCGATTCCCATTCTCGTGGAGCGCTACTTGTTCTGGTTCCTCTTCGGAAGAAGGAACCCCCTCCTCGCCGATTGGTCAGGCCGCTCCATCCTCTTCATGCTGTACGCGTACGGGTTCGCGCTGGCCGCCGAGCCGGGATTCGGTCGCAACATCGACTTGCAGTGGCGACGATTCCTCGCGATCGGGGTCGTGGGCACATCCGGTCTCATCACTTTCGCCTGGATCGGCGCGATCCCGTCACGACTGCCTCCCACGTCGGAGTGGTGGGCTCTGCTGTTCTGGTCGGTGTACGCGATCGGCGCGTGGAGCTGGGTGGTGGGTGTGATCGGGATGGGGCGTCGTTATCTGATCAGGGAAACCCGGTTCCTGAGCTTCGGCCGGCGCGCCGGCCTGACGTGGTATCTCGTCCATCAGACGGTGATCGTGGTGACCGCTGCGTGGGTGGTCACCTGGCAGACCGCCCTGACCGTGAAGGCGGGCGCGCTTTTCACCCTGGCACTCCTCGGCACGCTGACGTTCGTCGTGTTCGCCGACGCAGGGAAAAAGCTGAAGCGAGACACGCGAGCCGAACGGTGAGTGCCGAACGGCAGATATGCAGAGGGCCCGGCTCAATGAGCCGGGCCCTCTGGTCGCGTGACGAACCGACCCACCTACCCTTCCGGCTCAGGGACTATCGGCTCGTGTGACCAGCCGGAATCGAAGTCCGTCGCGCGATTGACAACAATCTCGGCCGCCGGAATCTGCCTGTCAGCCACGGCGTTCACGATGTTCATACTGGAAACAATCCCCAGCAGCTCGCCCTTCTCCATCACCAGCAGGCGGTGGATCCCGGCGTGCTTCATGAACTCGGCAGCCGTCACGACGCTGGTGTCCGGCGGCAGCCACAGAACATCGTTCGACATGACGTCCGCAACGGAGTATTCGTTCAGGATGGTCCGGCCGTCTGCGGAAACCTCTCCCCAGCTGGAATCGACTGGTTCGTCGGCTGCTTCCCAGGTCTCGCGGAAGTACCCCTCCGTCAATTCCGCGGAGTCCAGCGGGAGCAGCGCCTCCTCGTCATCCCACGCGCTGGCGCTTTCAGGCACTTCCGGCTGTGGCGGCCGTTGCGCCGAGCGGAGTGCGAAGGAAAGCAGATCGGAAACTGAAACCACTCCTGCCACCTTTCTTCCAGAAGCAACCGGAGCGCCGCTGATGTGGCGTTCGGTGAAGAGCTCCACGAGCTCACTCAGTGGCAGTTCCGGCGAGACCGTGAACACTTCACGGGTCATGATGTCGCGGAGTCTCAGCATTGTTCCTCCCTCAGGAAAGGCACCGTTTCTCAGCCGGAATTCTGGCTCGCGGCGTGTGGCCTGTCTGTCGGCTTTCCTCAGGGAATCTTGTGCTCTCTACCCCTACATGGATTCCGACGCGGCGCCGGTAGAGGTACCGGCATAGGGGAATCGATTACCCGCAGGCCGCCGGATTCCTGAATCAGAATCGGCCCCCGCCTGACTGCTGCCGGCAGAGGACACCGATAACGTTCAATTGTGGGGGCCAGCAGGACAGGTTTTTTCGTGCCGCTGCGACGCGTCTCCGCGAAAACACTGACCAAAGGATGGGTCACATGCCTCGCCCCGTTCTCGTGCCACTCGACGGCTCGCCCTTCAGTGAGCGGGCAATCCCGGTCGCCGGATCCATAGCGCGACGGAATCGAATGCGCGTGGAGCTGGTGTTGGTGCACGAACCGTTCATTCCTGCGCCTGCCGGTCCGCGAGCCGCGCCGTTCGTCAGTCCTGTGATGGACGGAGAGTGGCGCAGTCGCCATGGCGCGTACATGCGCGATCTCGTCGCCCGGGTGAAAAGCACGACCAACGTGCCGATCAATGGAGTTGTAATGGACGGTGCCGTCGCCGCCGGAATCGCGGAGCACGCAGCCACGACTGACGCCCGACTCATTGTCCTCGCGACCCACGGCGCGAATGCCACCAGCCGACTGTGGCTGGGGAGCGTACCGCGCGCCATCACCCACGCTGCCCCTGTTCCCGTCGTGCTGGTGAAGCCGGATCCGTCCGGTGTCGAACCGCCCCGTGACCGGTTCAAGAGTGTGCTGATACCGCTCGACGGGTCACTGCTGGGCGAGACTGCCGTTCAGTATTCGACGCTGGTCGCCGGCAAGGCCGGTGTGGAGTACACACTGCTTCGAGTCGTAACTCCGCTCGAGGAGTGGGAGCTGGGTGCCGGGTCCTGGGCGTCGGACGACGACCTCGCGGTCACAGAGGCTGAGGCCTATCTCGACACCCAGGCAGCCGACCTGCGGGCGCAGGGCTTTCGCGTCCGGACAGAGGTCGTACGCGGTCGTCGGTCGGCAGACGCGATTCTCGGATACGCGACGAACCACGGCGTGGATCTCATCGCACTCACGACGCACTCGCGCAGCGCGACGAGCCGGTTCTTCCGACGGAGCGTGGCGGACAGAATCGCCCGTGAGGGCGGGATCACCGCGCTGGTAGCGCGCCAGTACGAGCCGCTCACGATGGAACCGGCGGTTCGACGCTCGAGCCGGCGACAGACGATGCTGGTCTGAGGACGAGCACCGGACCCGATCCCTGCCGCAGCACGAACTCGGCTGCACTGCCGAGGAAGGGGCCATGTCCCTCACCATGCGCGCCGACGACTATCGCGTCGGCGCGCTGCTTTTTCGCGGTCTTGAGTATCTCCACGGGCACGTCACCGAGCGCGACGACCTGCACTGCATCGTGCAACCCCGCAGCCACTGCCCGTTCCCGCAGCCACAGCTCCGCGTGCGTTCTGAGGCTCTCCTCCCCACGCCGTGCTTCACGACCGCGGGCACCCATGCGCACGGCGCCCGCAAGCAACCCCGGTATGACGTGCAGCAGCACGACCCGGTCCCCTTCACCTGCATCGAAACGCGCGGCCCAGGCCAGCAGCGATTCCGCCATCTCTGAATCGTCTACCGCCACGAGCACCCGCTCCAGCGCGCCGGCGGGCAGATCGCGACCGAGCAACAGTGAAGACGGCACTCGCCGCACGACACGCTCGACAGTGCTGCCGAGCGCGCGCCAGATTCCTGAGCGTTCGCGGTGCGCACCCAGGACGATGAGACTCGGCGCCAGTTCGGAGGCAAGTTCCACGAGAACGTCGTCCGCGCGCCCCACACGAATCTCGACGGTCGCACCTCGCCCGAGTCCGGCCGCGAACTCTTCGAGCCGAACCGCGGCTCCCCGGCGCGCGTCTTCGATCATCGGCTCCAGCGGCGGATACATCCCGCGCAGAAAGCGCGGCGGGGCGGGGATGTGCACTGCGTGCACCAGCACCAGCGGCGCGTCGGGCTCCAGATGCTGAGCCGCCCAGCGCGCGGCCTCGAGCGATGAGTCCGAAAAATCGATCGCCGCGATCATGGGCGCGGTCACGCGTGCTCCTGAGTCACACTCACCCGAGTATCCTCCCGCGCCGGCGGTTGATCGCCTTGTCGAGCTCTCCGCCGATAATGATTGTCGTGCCGATCAGCACCATCATAAACCACTGGCCACCATCGAGCGGTACCGTCCGGAAGATCCCCTGCAGCGGACCCCAATACAGAACGGCGGCGTGCGCCACCGCTGCCGCCACCAGACTGGCGAACAACGGCGGGTTCGAGAACGGGGGGAGTGCGAAGATCGAACGATCGAGCGAGCGACAGTTGAACACATGGAAGAACTTGAATACCACGATCTGAGTCATAGCCATCGTCCGTGCCAGGTCCAGATCATCCGTCGCGCGCAGCGTCCACCAGAACATGGCCAGGCTGCCCGCGGTAAGCACGACGCCGACCCCACCGAGTCGGCGCAGCAGCGGCACCGTCAGCACGCCTTCGCTACGCGGGCGTGGTCGCTGTTTCAGAATACCGGGCTCGCCCGGTTCGAAGGCGAGAGCGACATCCTGCAACCCGTTGGTGACCAGATTGATCCACAGGATCTGGGCCGCAATCAGCGGCAACGGCCAACCCACCGCGAGCGCGAGGAGTATGATCATCACCTCGCCGACGGCGGACGACAGCAGGAAGAACGTGACTTTCCTGATGTTGGAGAAGACCACGCGTCCTTCCTCGATCGCAGCCGTGATCGTCGCGAAATTGTCGTCGGACAAAACCATTCCGGCTGCTTCGCGAGCCACGTCGGTCCCGCTCGCTCCCATGGCCACGCCGATATGCGCAGCGCGCAGTGCCGGAGCGTCGTTCACGCCGTCGCCGGTCACGGCAACCACGTCGCCCCCGCTTTTCAGCCGCTCGACGATCCGGAGCTTGTGCTCCGGTGCAACTCGCGCGAACACATCCGTCCGGCGCAGCGCCTCATCCAGGTCCTCGTCCCCGAAGTCCGTGATTTCACGGCCACTTACTGCACCACGCGAGGTCTCGAGCCCAAGCTGCCTGCCGATCGCCTGCGCCGTTTCGAGATGGTCGCCCGTGATCATCACAACCCGGATGCCGGCGGCCTGTGCGGCGGCCACGGCAGCCGGTGACTCGCTTCGCAGCGGATCTTCCAGCCCTGCCAGACCCGTGAATACCAATCCATCGTCCAGCGCTTCTTCGTGAATCTGGCTTTCACTTTTCATCGCATAGGCCATCCCCAGCACACGCAGCCCGCGCTGCGCCAGATCGGCGGCGGCGGATTCCACGACCGATGCATCGAGCGGGGCGTCTCCCTCCGCCGTGGCGATCCGGTCGCACCGCGGCAGGAGGGCCTCAGGCGCCCCCTTCAGCAACAGCACAGGAGACCCATCCTGTTCATTCAGCGTCGCCATGAAACGACGCTCGGGCTCGAAGGGCAGGATGTCGAGTTCCCGATGCTCCTCCCGACTCTGATCCGGAGCGACCCCACCCTTCGCGGCAAGCACATGCAGAGCAATCTCGGTGGGATCGCCGCCAGACTGCCGTTCGCCTCCGATCACGCCGGGATCCGCTTCGTTCGCCAGCGTTGCTGCCAGCAGCGTCCAGCGGAGCGCTTCGCTCGTGTTCGGATCGACGGGCTGCCCGTCGTACAGCAGTTCGCCATCAGCTTCGTAACCGAGCCCTGTGACCTCATACTCCCGTCCATCGGCCCACACCGATCGAACGGTCATCTCATTTCTGGTCAATGTCCCGGTCTTGTCGGTACCGATCACGGTCGTGCTGCCCAGCGTTTCCACCGCCGGCAGCGACCGAATGATCGCGCGCCGCCGGGCCATCCGCCGTACCCCGATCGCGAGGGTGACCGTGAGCACGACCGGCAATCCTTCGGGTATACTGCCCACCGCCACGGCGACCGCTGTGAGGAGGATCTCGTCGATCCCCAGGCCCCGCAGCAGTCCCACCGCCACGACGACGGCGGCCAGAGCCAGTACGACCACACCCACGGCCCGGCCGAACTTCTCCACCTTCTCCTGCAGCGGTGTCGTTACGATACCCACGTCCCGAACCGCCAGCGCGATACGGCCCAACTCAGTGTCGGCAGCCGTTTGCACCACAATCCCGCGGCCACGCCCGCGCGTCACGACCGTTCCCGCAAACGCCATGTTGCTGCGATCGCCCAGCACCAGGCTTTCATCATCCAGCGGTTCGGTCCTCTTGCCCACGGCCATGGACTCTCCCGTCAGCGCGGACTCGTCAAGCTGGAGGTCGCGGACAAGAGACAGCCTGAGATCAGCCGGTATGTGCGCTCCCGAGGTGAGCAGCACCAGATCGCCAGGAACCAGCTCTGAACTGGGAATCGTGTGCGTTCTGCCGTCTCGTATCACTTCGGCCGTTGGTGCGGCCATCCGCGCAAGTGCGCGGATGGCCGCCCGCGCGCGAAACTCCTGGGTGAAGCCTACGACGGCGTTGAGCAGGACTACGGCGAGTATGACGCCAGTGTCGGTGTAGTCGCGTATCGCCAGCGTTGCCGCAGCAGCGATCAGGAGTATGTAGATGAGCGGATCGCGGAACTGGTGCAGCAGCAACCCCCACCACGGCTCCCGCTTCTCCGATTCGATCACGTTGGGCCCGTACCTCTCGAGCCGCCGTCGCGCTTCCTCCGCGCTCAGCCCGTGCTCAGTGGTTTCGAGCCGCTCTGCGACGGCACCGGCGGCGAAGGTGTGCCATGGCCGCGCGGACGCGCTGGCGGAGGAATCCGGGTAGGGCTGTGTCATCGCTCCGGAGAATAACCCTGCGCCACGCCGCGTTTGCGCGTCCCCGTGCCGGAATGCAGAGAACCTCCGCACCGGAATTATTAGTTCCAGATGCGGAGGTCCTCATCGCTGGCGGATACTGGAGCCGTTTCGTCACCACTTTTGATGGCCGGTCAGTACCCTTACCCTTGTCGGACGGCCGACTCAGGCGTTCCGCTTGCGCGGCACTTCAGTTGTGTCCAGCGACCTCACAACCTGCACATCAGGGATCGAAACCTGACATGCTGCCCCATAGCGGCGTCCCGCCGGAAGGCCTTGTCGTCCGCGAATTCCGTCTCACGAACGCGGGGCAAAGTTACGCATGCGCGTGACCGCGCACCATTCAGGAATTCCCTGATTTTTTCTGCCGGGTTTCCGTACGAAAACCATCGCGAAGTGGACAACGTGTGGAACGAATTTCAGACACGCCATGACACATGCGCTTGCCTGAAAGTGGAGAACGTGTGACAAGTTGTGGAAGTGGAGAGTACGGTCTTGCCGAGAGCCACGGACATGGCTGACAGAAAAGTCGGCGCCGCGCATCCCCGGCTTCCCTTCCGGACACGCGCGGCGTGGAGACGCTGGCTCGAGGCCAACCACACCAGGCGCGCCGGCGTGTGGCTGCTGTTCCGGAAGAAATCCTCCAGCGTCCCGTCAGTCAGGTACAATGACGCCGTCGAGGAGGCGCTCTGCTTCGGTTGGATCGACAGCATCGTAAAGTCCGTGGACGCGGACAGTTACGTGCAGCTTTTCACTCCCCGAAAGCCGAAGAGCGTGTGGTCAAAGTCGAATAAGATCCGTGTCGAACGCCTCATCGAGGCCGGGCTGATGACTCCGGCCGGGCTGGAAAAGGTCGAAACCGCCAGGCGCAATGGTGCCTGGGAGAGCTACGACTCAGTGGAGGCGCTGGAGATCCCGGCCGATTTTCGCAGCGCACTGGCCCGACACCAGTCCGCCAGAGACAACTTCGAACGCTTCAGCCCGTCCAGGAAAAAAGCGCTGCTCTATCTGATCATCACGGCCAAGCGGCCGGAGACGAGAAAAAGGCGAATAGAGCGCGCGGTACGCCTGGCATCAGAGAACAGGGTCGGGTAACCGGGGGCAATCACACCCCCGCCGGCCAGCTTGTCACCACCCGCCAGACTTCCCGTGACAGTTCGACACCCGTCGGAAAGTGCCGCGCGAAATCAGCACGCAGCGCGGGCGCGTGATCGTCGAGATACCTCTGGAGCGTTGCATCGTCGCGCACCTCATACGCAATCCGGTAGCGGCTGTCGCCGAGCTTCAGCAGCGAGGCACCGTTGAAACAGCGACTGGCCAGCACGTCCGGTATGTGCGTTCCGATCATGTAGTCTTCGTACGCAGCGACGAGCTCCGCATCGACCGTGGCGTGCACTTCGTACAGCAACATGCCGGCCTTCGCGGTATGCGTCCGCAGGTTCACCGCTGACCGCCGTTCTGAAGCCGACGGGCGTACGAACGCAGTTCGGCAACAGCGACCGGACCGCTCAGCACGTACAGGCGCGACGTGGCTGCATCACTCCAGCGGTACTCACTGACGCCCTCGCGGGGAATGGGGGCCGGCGCAGCGGCGTCGTACTCGCGCAGAACATAGTCGACATCCGGTCGGACCCTGTGTGTCGTCGTACGGAGCAGACGCGCAGCAGCGGCCGACTCCGGCACGATGCCGGTTGCCCGTTGCGTGGCTCGCGCGTCGGCGGTTCCCGTTCGGCCGCGCGTGGCAGATGGACGCGGCGTGGCGGGCGCCGCCGGTTGACCAGCATCCGCCGCTCCCGCCACACCTGCCTGGGCTGGCTCCTCAGTCCCGCTGCCAGCCGCATCCTCGCCGGGCGTGTCCACAGAGTCCGGGGGCGGGAAATCGAGGACGCCGCCGAATGCGGCCGCATCGAACACCGGTTCCAGGACCGATGACGGCACGGCGGCCTCGGTGGATGCGACGTGCGTGGACGGTTCTGGCGACGGCTCCATGGAAGCAAAGGACCGCAGCTGCATCGCTCCGTACGCGGCCAGGCCGGTAAAGATCAGCAGTGCGGCAACGGCGGCAACCACTCCAGCCCAGCGGCTCCGGGGAGCCGCCGTGTCCTCAGCGTTCCTGCGCACGGCAGCGGCGATCGCTGCGCGCTCGGAATCAGGGATTCTATCCTCCACTGGCGTTGCGGGCGCAATCGCAGGCCGGGATGGTACCTCCGAGGCGGTCGCGAAGGGCACCGCCACCTCGGTCATTACCGCAGGAGGCTCGTCCGCGACCAACGGCTCCGCTCTCTCCTGCTCCTCACCGTCCTCCAGCTCCGACACCTCCGCCGCGAGCACGGCCGCCCCGTGCGCAGCAGAATCAGCGACACGCGCCGCAGTGGCGCTCGCAATCACCTCGGTATCTGCCTGCTCGAGGGCAGCCTCGTGCTCGGTAACGACCGCTTCCGCCTCAGAAACCACCTCGACCGCGGGAGGTGTCGCGACTTCTGCAACCGCCTCGACCTCAGGCGCCGTTTCAACTGCAGCCGCTTCGACCTCGGGCGTCGTTCCAACTTCTGCAACCGCCTCGACCACGGGCGTCGTTTCCACTTCTGCAGCCGCCTCGACCACGGGCGTCGTTTCCACTTCTGCAACCATTTCGACCTCGGAGGCCGTTCCCACCTCTGGAGTCACTTCGGCCTCGGAGGCCGTTTCAACCTCTGCAACCGCTTCGCGCTCAGAAGCCGAATCGACCCCGGTAACTGCTTCGATTTCCGGAACCGCTTCCGCGAAGGGAATCACCTCGGCGTCGGGCCTGACCTGATCACCAGAGACCGCTCCGGGCTCTACGATGAGCTGGGCTTCTACCGCAGCCACCTCGGCGTGCGGCTTCAGTTGCACTTCCAGCTCTGCCACTGACTGCGGCTCGAGCGTGGCCTCTCCCAGCGGGACGAGCGGCGGGACGCTGCCCAGCGTGGACGCATCGCCCTCGGCGCGCATGACAGTCGGCTCGCGTGAGGGAGGATGGAACGCCGGCAGGGAGTCCAGCTCCACTTCGCGAACGTGCTCCGGGCGCAGAAGCAGGCTGGAGGTGTGTGCTGAGGCGCTGTCGAGTATCAGGTCGAGCTGGTGGAGATCCGCCGCCGGAGCCGGCGTCGCATCACCGTTCGTCAGATCGGTCACGACCCAGGCAGGCGCCGAACGCTCGTTGACTTCCGTTGTCAAAGCGCGCGCTGCTTCGGCGAGCGCAGCGATCACCGCCGCAGCGCACTCAGTGCACGAGGAGATGTGGTGCACCATGAGTTCGTGGTCGTCCGCCG
>CAZOAT010000083.1:0-10627 GCA_964577965.1 uncultured Gemmatimonadaceae bacterium
AGGAGGCGAGCTCCGTTCATTATCGCCCCCGGCTCCCCGATGAATGACTGGCCCGACTTCGGAGTCACTTCCTGCCGACGGTGCGTACCGGCCTTCACGATGAAGACCGTCCCCGGGGGTGCGGCCTCGACCTTCGTTTGGAAAACATCACCTGGATGTATCGGAACACCTGACAGCGGCGTCGCGACGGGGTTCGCTACGACCACACTTTCGGCCGGAATGCGGTCGACGGCGGTGACGGGAAAGCGGGGGGCGCTCGGGGCCGGCGCGACAGTAATCTCCAGCGGTGGCTCGGATGTCCGCATGATGGCGCAGAGTCCGCGCTTTCCCTGCGCGGCTGAGCACCTGCGGTCGGCTTCCAGCAACGCAACCACCGCAGCCAGAGCCGTCCCGGCCGCGAGCATCAGAACCTTTCTGCTCATGAGTGCTGCCTAAAAACGCCAGTCACTATGCCCGAGGCGAGACTCGAACTCGCAAGGCCCGAAGGCCGGGGGATTTTGAGTCCCCTGCGTCTACCGATTCCGCCACCCGGGCAGGCTCAACCGGGGCCCACCTGTACGGGCCGCACGGAACCTTGAAAGCTAACGCTTTGGCCCGATGTGGGCTACGATAAAGCGTGAACAAACCAACGCCCGACCGACCCAGCGACGATGACCTCATTCGGGAACAGGCAGGCGCCACCCGACCGAAGGGAAAGGCCGTGATCGCCACCGATATCGCGGGACGAATCGTATACTGGAACGACAACGCGGAACAGCTCTATGGCTGGAAGCGCGAAGAGGCGCTCGACCGCAACGTCGTCGATGTGACCCCTGCCACGCTGTCACGACCCGCAGCAGCGCAGATCATGACGATCCTGCACCGTGGCGAGAGCTGGTCCGGCACTTTCCAGGTTCAGGATCGCAACAGGCGGCGATTCCTGGCCGACGTGACCGACAACCCGGTGTTCAACGCGGACGGGCAGCTCATCGGAATAATCGGGGTTTCCAGCCGGGCGAAGTCGCCGCAGGCGCCCCGGTAACACGAAAACCGCGGCTATCGCCGCGGTTGTGTGCGTCTCCCCGGCTCGCCGCCGGGAGAGCGGCCGCCACCACCGCGACGCGCGTTCATCACCCGCCGGTGAAGATCCGCCTGCAGCGCGATGAGTTGCGCCCGCTGCACAGGCGTGAGAAACGTCGCCAGATCCCGCTGCTCGCGCGCCAGCAGATCGGTACGCTCCCGCTGCAGCCCGATCATCTGATCCAGCAGCGTGGCCGTCGCCGCCTGGTCCGCAGTATCCCCCGCAGACACTTGTCGCCGCAGCGCGCGACGCACCTCCATCTCACGTGACATCAGCCTCCGTCGCTCCGGCTGGTACCGCCGATCCAGTTCCTCCAGCTGACGAACCTGCTCGGCGTTGAGACCGAGACGAGTCCGGACGAGCTCGCCGAGACGCGCGTGGAGCTGGCGCTCGAGTACGGCACGCTTTTCAGCGGGGCCGCGGCTCGAGGTATCGCGAACCTGCGCCGCGCCCGGCACGGCGATCACCGTGCAGAGAAAAGCGGCAGCCAGCAGCGACCTCCTCACCGGGACCCCTCCACCCCGTTCGCTGCGAACGGCAACGGCTCAGGATCGGCCGACGGCATCGCATCGAGCGTCTCCATACCCGATACGAGTATCTCCAGCTGATCCAGCGTCAGGGCGTCTATGCCACCGACGAGCACGAGCCCTGCGTCCTGTGCAGTCGCATAGGCCCCGGATGTGGCCGGTCCCCGGACAGGACGCGCGATCGCACGCTCACCCGAGGTCGCGGGAAGTGGAGCATCCAGCGAGGCGAAACTCGCACGGCTGTCGCCCCGCATGACGTACTGCAGCGTCCCGACACCGATCACGGCAACGAGGAGCGCGGCGGCAATGCGCAGTGCCCTGCCTGTCCACGCGCTACGCCGCGGCTGCACGACGGCGCCCGCCATCGGCAGTGCTGACGCGATCCGAACGGAATCAATACGCGGCGTAGCGAGCGAAATCACCGCTGCCGCACGCCTGATCAGCGCAGCCTCCGCCGCACAGTCAGGACACTCGGCGACGTGCGACTCCACCCCCGCGCGCTCCGGCCCTTCGAGCAACCCGTGCACGAGCTCGGGGAGCCTGTCCCTCACTTCGGCGTTCACGCAGTCACGCATCTTCCAGAAACTCCTTCACCGCCCTCATGGCGTGGTGATAATGCACCCGCGCAGCGCCGTCGGTGCTTCCGACCAGCCGCGCGATGTCGGCATACGACATCCCTTCGCTCACACGCAGCGTGAACACCTCACGCTGCATCGGGGTCAGTCGCTCGATCGCGAGCCGCACCCGTTCCTCCGTTTCCTCCGCGATCACCGAGTCAAGAGGTGTCATCTCAGTAACCGCCGAGCTCTCGTCAGCAGGAACGGTGACCCGTGCCCGCTTCGCCGCGCGCCGCCGGTCCAGCACGAGGCGCCGGGCGATGGTGAACAGCCAGGTCCGGAGAGCGCTGTCCCCCCTGAAATTCTCCAGGGAGCCAAACGCCCGTACGAACGTGTCCTGCACCAGCTCATCCAGCTCCTCCCGTTCGCCCTGACTGGATGCGTACCGGGCGACCGCGCTGGCGTGGCGCTCGACGATGAGCGTTGCCGCCCTCGCATCGCCCCGCTTCCACCGCTCGATGAGCTCGAGATCGGTTGGTACCTCTGGCTCCACATCCCTGTCTCGCATCAGCGACACGTGAATAGACGGAAGGAAAGGGTGAATGTTAAGGTGAGCAATCAGCCCGGAAACGCCTTGAGACAAGTTCCCGAAGCAATAGCCCACCGTGGGCTCCACCGCTCGGTCCCGGAGAATACGCTGGAAGCGTTCCGTATGGCGCTCGAGGCGGGAGCCGATGCCGTGGAGCTGGACGTCCACGCGACCGCGGACGGAACCGTCGTGGTACACCACGACCCAATCGTCGCCGGCACCCCGGAGGACCCGCAGCTGCGCTCCGTCCCCATCGGGGAGCTTTCCCTCGAGCAACTCAGCCGCTTCGATCTCGGTGGCGGCACAGGAGTGCCACGGCTGGCGGATGTGCTCGCGATGCTGCACGGCCGCGCCCGGGCGTATGTCGAGATAAAGGGCTGGGGGACAGAGGAGCTTGTGGCGAAATGCATACTCGATAGCGGCACCGACTGCGCCGTGCACTCGTTCGACCACGAGGCGATCCGGCGTGTTCGTTCACTCGCCGCGGAGATCCCGCGCGGGCTGCTGGAACAGGCGCGGCCGCTCGACCCCGCCGGAGTGCTACGCTCAGCAGCCGCGCGGGATCTCTGGCCGAGCGTCCGCACCGTGGACGAGCCGCTCGTCCGGGCAGTGCACGCCATCGGTGGTCGCGTGATCGCGTGGACGGCGAACTCGCCGGCCGAATGGGCGCGCCTCACCGACGCCGGCGTGGACGGGATCTGCACCGACGAGGTCGATCTGTTCGTCGCCTGGCGGTCGAGCGGTTCCTAATCGCCGTCCCGGCGTGTTCCTTTCTGCTCACGCCCGGGGTCAGAGTCCCGATCACATCCGGGGTTCGGAGGCCCGATCGATTCCCCCAGCAATGGAGTTGCACACGTGAGGCGACGCCTGATCGTCACCTTCGTCCTGCTGATCGCCACCGCGGGGTGCGCTCAGCTGCAGACGTCAACGAGCCCGAGAACTGCGGCAGCCGACACGAGCGCGCAGGGAGCGGCCGGAGGGTTCTCAGTACCGAACGCGAATCCCTTCCCCAGCACCTACACGCCCTACCCATCGCGCCCCACGGTCATCCGCAACGTCACGCTGATGACGGCCGCGGGTCCGACGATACGCAATGGTGCGATCCTCCTGCGCGACGGGAGCATAGTCGCCCTCGGCACCAGCGTAGAAGCGCCCGTCGATGCGGTCGTGATCGATGGCGCAGGCAAGTACGTCACCCCGGGGATCATCGACACACACTCGCACATGGGCGCTGGTGCCGCACCGGGTGGCGGCACCGCTCTGGGTGATGTGAACGAAGGGACGAACCCGGTCACGGCGCACGTCTGGGTGGAGCACTCCGTCTGGCCGCAGGACCCTCAGTTTCCGCGAGTGCTTGCAGGGGGAGTCACCGCGCTGCAGGTGCTGCCCGGGTCCGCCAACCTGATCGGAGGCCGGGGCGTAACCCTCAAGGTCGTGCCCTCGCGCACCGCACAGGGGATGAAGTTCCCCGGCGCGCCGTACGGGCTGAAAATGGCCTGCGGCGAGAACCCGAAGCGCGTGTACGCGTCGCGCGGCCCTGCGACACGCATGGGCAACGTGGCCGGCTACCGCGCCGCGTGGATCTCCGCCGAGAAATACCGGCGGGACTGGGACAAGTGGCTGGCGGACCGCACGGGGAATCAGCCGGATCGTGATCTCGGCCGGGAAACGCTCGCCGAAGTTCTGCGCGGCAACATTCTCGTGCACAACCACTGCTATCGCGCAGATGAGATGGCGCAGATGATCGACATCGCGCGCGAGTTTGGCTACAAGATCCGGTCATTCCACCATGGTGTGGAGGCATACAAGATGGCCGACGTACTGGCCCGCGAAGAGATCTCCGCGTCGGTGTGGGCCGACTGGGGACATTTCAAGGTCGAAGCGCTCGACGCCGTCAAGGCAAACCTCGCGCTGGTGGAGCGCGCGGGTGGCCGTGCGATCGTGCACTCGGACGACGCGTCCGGCTCACAGCGGCTCAATCAGGAGGCGGCGAAGGGAATGCAGGCAGGGATCGCTGCCGGTATACCGATCACTGAGGATCAGGCGATCCGCTGGTTGACGATCAATCCCGCGTGGGCGCTGGGCATCGACGACAAGGTCGGCTCGCTCGAAGTCGGCAAGCAGGCAGACGTAGTGCTCTGGAGCGGAAATCCGTTCAGCGTGTACAGTCGCGCGGAGAAGGTATGGGTGGACGGTGCGCTGCTTTTCGACCGACTTGATCCCGCCCAGCAGTGGCGGACCGACTTCGAGCTGGGGTACGTACCCCGGAGAGGGATGTAAACCGATGCGACAATCAACGAAGCGATCCATGGCCGCAGCAGCCGCACTGCTTGTGCTCGCACCGGCACCGCTGGCTGCGCAGGCGATAGCGATCACCGGGGGCAGGGTGTTTCCGGTTTCGGGGCCGCCGATCGAGAACGGCACGGTGCTGATCAGCAATGGACGGATCACAGCAGTCGGTGCTGGCATCGCGGTGCCTGCAGAGGCGCGCCGCATCGATGCCACCGGGAAGTGGGTCACGCCCGGGCTGATCTTCGCTTCCACGCAACTCGGTGTTGCCGAAGTCGGATTGGTCTCGATGACACGCGACGACGTGGCGCGCGGGCGCGACCAGATCGCGGCTTCGTTCAACGTGTGGGAAGGGATCAACACCAACTCGGCGCTGTTCTGGCCTGCGCGTGACGAGGGAGTTACGAGCGTGGTGCTGGTGCCAGGTGGCGGCGGGCTGATCTGGGGTCAGGCGGCGTTCGTCAACCTCGTCGATGGCATGATGACAGACATGGTCCTGCGCGCGCCGGTCGCGATGGCCGCGCAGCTCGGCAGTCCAACACAGGGCGGGACCAACGCGCGCGGCGAGCTGTACATGCGGCTGCGCGAGCTGCTGGAGGACGTGCAGTACTTCGCTGCCAACCGGCGCGCCTTCGACCGGGCCGAGACGCGGCCGTTTGCCGCCAGCCGGAAGGACCTGGAGGCGATGATCCCCGTGGTTCAGGGTCAGATGCCGCTGCTGGTAGCGGTCGATCGTGCTGCCGACATAGACGCGGTGCTCAGCCTTGCACGGGAGTACCGGCTTCGCCTCATACTCGCCAACGCTTCCGAGGGGTGGATGGTCGCGGATCGTATCGCAGCGGCAGGGGTGCCCGTGCTCACCGGGGCGATGAACAACATACCGCGGAGCTTCTCCACGCTCGCAACGCGCCAGGAGAACGCGGCGATGCTCCGTCGGGCCGGCGTCACCGTGGCACTCATCGGCAACGGCGGCGGAGACGAGGAATCATTCAACGTCCGCAACATCAAACAGGAGGCCGGGAACGCAGTCGCCTACGGGATGAGCTGGGACGAGGCACTCCGCGCAGTCACGACGGTGCCGGCGCAGATTTTCGGAGTGGGTGATCGACTGGGCGCGCTGCGTCCGGGCATGGAGGCCGACGTCGTGGTGTGGAGCGGCGATCCGTTCGAGTTCTCGACCCGCGCAGAGCACGTGATTGTACGTGGTGTCGAGCGCGACACATTCAACCGGCAGGAGCAGTTGACCGAGAGATACAAGACGCTGCCGCCGAACTTCCGCCAACCGTAACCCAGTTCCAGCCGCACCCCGGATCAGCGTGAAGCGACCGTGTTGTAGATGAGCCCCACCAGTCGCCCTGCGAGATAGCCCAGCACAAACAGATAAACGAAGCCAATGGCGCTGCCGATAAACGTCACCGAGTATCCCGGCAGAAACACACTCAGTAGTGACAGGTGTGGCCCGACCTGCGGGCCTCCTCGCAGCACCAGGATGTTTGTTGCGACGAAGAGCGCAAGCCCAAGGAGCAGGCCAGCGGCTATTCCCCACGCGCGCCCATTCACCCGCAGCAGCGCCGCCTCCAGAGCGACCTCATCGGCGTCGCGCATCTTCGTTCCAGGGCTGGTTGTCATGTCAGACGCGCATCACATGTGATCCAGAAAGTCGCGGGTCGCCGCCCATTCCGCTCGCGCACGAATCACGAGCAGCCACGTGGCCAGGAACAGGTTTCTCAGAAAGGCGAGGAACCATCCCGCGATGAAGCCGACGAACAAACCCCAGGCAGAGCCGATCAACGCACCGGTGATCGATCGCTCGTAACCGGCGAAGTACTGGGCGAGCAGTTCCAGCGGCACCCGTCCATCCGGGTCGAGCGCCAGACCTGCAACGGTGGCCAGCGCGACGAGGAGCCCGAGAACGATACCGAGCGCCACACCGAGCGCCTCCTTGTGCATCGGAGCGAAGGCAAGGGCAACCACACGCTCGACGCGCTCTCCATCGGGCCGCACGGAAGTTCCGATCGACGGTACTTGAGCGGGTCTGTTTACGAAGGGCTTCACCCTCGACGGTTGGGAGATCACGATTGAAGCTGCGCGGGATCGCGGGTCGTGGCAATAACCGATTGCCCTCGTGCGGGTCCTCCTCCGCGCCGCATGAGATGACGCACGGTCCCGAGAATCACACACCACGCGCTCGTGAGGTAGTACAGCAGTCGTAACGGTACGGTCGCCAGCGCGAAGCTCACGCCCCGCTGTGCCGCCATCCAGCGCAGGAGTGGGAGATTGCCGGCCAGAACAAGGGCCAGTGCAGCGAGCGCAGCGAGCAGCCACGCGCCGTCGCGAACAACCGCTGCGGCCACCAGCGCGGCGAAGCCGAGCGCTGCCAGCACAGCATACAACTGCTCCGCCGGGTGGAAGTTCAGCGCACGGCTGCGGCCACCCCGGTGACGTTCCGCCAGAAGCAACTCCACCCAGGGCAACCCGCGGTCGCGAACGTCAGTGCGCATTCCACCGAGCAGCGTCCACCGTTTCAGGTGCGTGCCCTGGAGCGATGCGTCGAGCAATATGCGCCAGCCTTTATCAACCAGCTGGTGGCCAAGCTCTATGTCCTCGATCTGCGGACGACGATAGCGCTCCTCATCGAAGCCCCCCACCTGAACGAACGCGTCCCGACGCACAGCCCCGCATCCTGCCCAGAACGTGACCGCCGGCCCTGCGTGACGAGCATGCACGTAATGGTGGACCAGATTCCGATACTGCGACACGACGCCACCCGCAGGCGGGTTCGTATCGTATGCGCCAAAGACGGCCCCGACGCCGCGGTCGCGCGCGAGGTGCTCCTCAAATCCGCTCAGCACTCCGGAATGGACCGCCACGTCGGCGTCGACGAAAACCAGCACTGCGCCGCGCGCAGCTTCGGCGCCGCGGTTCCGCGCAAACGCCGGTCCATGCGGCGGCGACGCGAGGCGCAAGACCGTATCGGCATGCTCTGCCGCAACCACCGGCGTCGAATCGCCGCTCGCGTCATCCACGACGATGAGCTCCCACTGATGTCGCGGCAGGTCGCTCCTCACAAGCGCGGCGAGCGCCTTCCGCAGCAGGGCCGCGTTACGATGCGCCGGGACCACGACAGAGAGAGCGAGTGTCACCGGCCTCCCTGACTCAGTTCGCCCCGCCGGCGGCGGATGCCCTAACTTCACTCACACGCTGCTCCTCGTGATACTCGAAGTCAGTGTTCACGGCCCAGACATCGTGGCTGGCCCCCTGCATGTTCTGGACGGTAAACATGGCGGTCAGCATCGAGTGGTCCTGATTGTTGTACTTGTGCATGCCATTCCGCCCGATTGTGTGAAGGTTGGCAATGGGATCGATATGGCGGCGGACAGTCTCCAGATGATCGCGATAGCTGGCGTCGTAGATGGGATAGGCTTTCGGCATGCGGACGACGGTGCCGTCGATCACCCGCGCGCCGGGCGCAAGCTCCAGCTCACTGAGCTCCCCGGTGGCGAGCCCGATCAGGTCCGCATCGCGCGCACACCACAGACCGTCGCCCTCGAAGCAGAAGTACTCCATTCCGAGGCAGGTGTGGCCCGGTTCCGGAACCATGGCCGCACTCCAGTTGTTGAAGTTCTGAATGCGACCCACCCTGACCCCCGGCGTATGAATGTAGATCCAATTGTCGGGAAACAGCTTCTCGGCGTCGAGAATCAGTGCGACCACCAGGAAGTCGCGATACCGCAGCCCGTCCCCGGCGGCGCGCACTTCTGTGGGCACCGCCGGCTCCAGCGACTGCACGAGCGAGCGCACAGGCAGCGACGAGATGACGTGCGCCGCCTCGAAGCGGCGCTCGCCCACGGGCGTGCGGGCGCGAACGGCCATCGCGCGTCCTTCCTCTACCTCGATCGCAGTGACGTGATGGCGCGTGAGTACCTCGCCGCCCATGGCGATGATCCGGTCACGGCACATTTCCCACATCTGGCCGGGGCCGAACCGGGGATACCGGAAGCTGTTGATCAGCGTCCTGATGTCGGAAGATCGTTTGCTCAATGAAGTGGCGGACAGGATCGCCTTCGCCAGTGACAGCCCCTGTATGCGCTGCGCCGCCCACTCAGCCCTGATCTCGGTGCACGGAATGCCCCAGACTTTCTCGGTGTATGTCTTGAAGAAAGTTTCGTACAGTACCTTGCCGAAACGATTCGACACCCACTGTTCGAAGTTGTCTTCCACCGGGTCGGGCTTCAGCCGCGCGTGCAGGTAGCTGAGAACTATCTGGGTCGCACGCCACAAGCCGAGGCCGCGCAACGCATTCCTTGCACTCAGAGGGTAGTCGAAGAACCTTCCGCGGTAGTGAATTCGCGACAGCCGGGGCACGTCGATGAACTCGTCGCCAAGGATCTCCTCCCAGAGTTCCTGAACCGGTCGGATCTTGGTGAAAAAGCGGTGCCCGCCGATATCAAACCGGTAGCCGTTGTACAACGCTGTTCGTGACAACCCGCCCATGGCGACGTCGCTCTCCAGTACCGTCACCGGAAAGCCGCGTTTCGCGAGCACGTACGCGGCCGTGAGCCCCGCTGGTCCGGCTCCGCACACGACGATGCGATCCGCAGGCCGCAGAGGTGCCACTGCCCGGTCAAACGGACGGCTGGGGGCCGTCGTCACCACGTGTGGAAACTTCGCTGGGGATCGCGGAATTGTGAGCGCAAGGCTAATATCCTCCACCCCGGAGGTCGGGCTGTCAAGGTTACTGTGCAGCAACCGCAGCTTGCTACGGGCGCCGTAGTGACTCACTTTTTGTGCGCGCCGCCCGGCGGGCGTACTAAGGACTCTTCCCCATCCCTGCTCACGTGTCGTTGAGGGTTGGCATCATCGGCTGCGGTACGATTGCGCAGCGTGTTTACCTTCAGATCCTCCCGCGCCTGAGCGGCGTCAGGATAGTCGCGCTGGCTGACGTCGATCCCGTGCGGTTGGCGACAGCTCGCCGTGCGGCCCCCGACGCATCGGTTTACGCCGATGGGCACGCCCTGCTCGCGCATGATGCGCTCGATGCGGTGGTTATCGCCTCCGACTCCCGGACGCACGCCGAGCTGGCGGTCGCGGCGTTCGCCAGGGGACTGCACGCTTATGTCGAGAAGCCGCTCGCATCGACCGTTGCTGACGGCGAGCGTGCCGCGGCTGCGTGGCAACGTACGCGGAACGTAGGTCTTGTCGGCTTCAATGGCAGATTCAATCCTCTGTACGGAGAGTTGTGCGAACTGCTGCGGGCCGGCCGCGCTGGAACCCCGGTTTGCATCCGCACGGTGTTCTCCACCGCCCCGCATAACGTCCCGGAGTGGAAACGGCAGCGTGCTAGTGGCGGCGGCGTGCTCCTCGACCTGGCCTCGCACCACGTAGACCTGATACAATTCCTGACGGGACTCGAGGTTGAACGCGTGCATGCGACCGTCCTCTCGAGAGTCACCGAGCACGACACCGCACTTCTCGAGCTTGGCCTCGACAGCGGCGCGCAGGTGCAGTCTTTCTTTTCGCTCGCCGCGTCCGAACAGGATCGCGTGGAAGTGTATGGCGACCGCGCGCGGCTCACGGTGTCCCGCTTCAGTTCGCTGACCGTTGA
>CAZOAT010000084.1:0-10303 GCA_964577965.1 uncultured Gemmatimonadaceae bacterium
CACGCTGTACGTGAGGATCGGCGACTCAGTGGCTGCGACGTACCCGGTTGCGATCGGCAAGCCTGACCATCCAACGCCGACGGGGACGTTCAGCATCAACAAGATCGTGTGGAATCCCGGCTGGGTGCCACCGCGGAGCCCCTGGGCGCGGGGTAAGAAAGCAACCCCGCCCGGTCACCCCGACAATCCGATGAAGCTCGTGAAGATCTTCTTCCGGGAGCCGACCTACTACATACACGGCACTTCGGAATACGAGTCCCTCGGCTCGGCCGCGTCGCACGGGTGCCTGCGTATGCTCCCTGACGAGGCAGCCGAAGTCGGGAAATGGCTGATGGAGCACGGCGGCAACCCGAAGCCGGAAAGCTGGTTCCAGCGGATCATGCGGTTCAGAAGCGAGGAACACGTGCTCCACCTGCAGAATCCGATAACCTTGTTGATTGAGCCGTAATCGGCTCGCCATCCCCCGGGTGTATGACACGCGACCTGTGCATGCGCACGGCTGGCGTGTCTCCAGGGGATTCTGGATCGGACGCCGTCACCGTTCTATAGTCCACAGCTGATGCCCACCCCTCTTCGCGAGCTGTTCACGGTCCGGTTCGGCGGCAGACGCGCCGTGGAGACGATCACTCCACAGCGCACTCTGGCCGAGGTGATCCTCCCGCCGTCAACTACACGCGCACTCGAACAGGCTCTCGCTCAGGTGCGCAGCCACGGCCTCATCTTCGAGCGCTGGGGGCTCGGCGAGCGGCACGCCACCGGGCTTGGGCTCGCATTCAACTTCGCCGGCCCTCCCGGCACCGGAAAAACCATCTGCGCGGAGGCCATCGCTCACGCGCTCGGCAAGAAGCTCCTGCTGGTGCGTTATGCCGAAGTCGAGTCGATGTGGGCAGGCGAAACACCCAAGAACGTCGCCGCGGTGTTTCGCGCCGCTGGAGAGGAAGACGCTGTGCTCTTCTTCGACGAAGCCGACTCCATCGCCGCGCGCCGTTCGGTTGGGGCGATGCAGCCGCACCAGCGCGAATCCAACACGGTTGTCAACGTCCTCCTCCGCGAGCTCGAGGCGTTCAACGGCGTCGTGATCTTCGCCACGAACCTCGCAGTGAACTTCGATCCTGCTTTCGAGCGGAGAATCCGCTCACATGTCCTGTTCGAACCGCCGGGCGCTGCCGAGCGCGAGAAGATCTGGCAGGTACAGATTCACCCACTGAAGACACCACTGGCGGCGAATGTGGATTTCGCTGCGCTTGCGACGCGCTATGAGGTCACGGGGGGGGACATCAAGAACGCGGTCATCAAGGCAGCGGCGGCCGCCGCGACGGAGCCAGGCCCGGACGCGCTGAAGCGCATTCATCAGCGCCACTTCGAGGAGGCGGTCGCGGAAGTCATCGCAGGCAGGTCGGTCATGCAGCAGACGCTCTTCCCTGTACAGGCAGACCCCACCCAAGACAGGCTGGTCGCCGCCGTAACCGCCGCGGAAGAGCGCTGGCGGGGTGTGGCGGTGCTCTCAGCGGCAACCGCCGGGACAGCTCTCGTCCTGGCGATCGTTGCAGCAGTGCTGGCGGTCGTCCGCTGAACGCCGAGACGATGGCGCAGCAGTTCCCCTCTCGCCCATGACTTGCACGCAGAAGCCCCGCTGCCGTCAACTCCGGAGACCACCAGATGACTAGAAGACTGCTGATCGCGGCCAGTGCAGCCGCCCTTGTGACTTCAGCCGCATGCTCTTCCCCGCTCGTCCAGTCTGCCGCATCCGCAGCGTCAGCCGCTCTCGTCCAGGCCGACGCGCAGCGCTACCTCACTGACTACGAGCGAGACGTCCAGCAGTTGTATCACGCTGCCTCCCTCGCCGAGTGGGACTCCAACACACGGATCGTCGAGGGCGACACCACCAATGCCGCGCGCACCAGAGCCGCGAGCGAGGCGCTCGCGCGGTTTGTCGGCAGCGTAGAGAACATCAATCGTATCCGCGGCTTCCTTCAGAACCGTGAACTGCTCACGCCCCTGCAGGTTCGGCAACTGGAGGCAATGCTGTACAGGGCCGCCTCACAACCACAGACAGCACCGCAGGTCGTGAGCGCGCGGATCGCCGCGGAGACCGAACAGAACGAGCGGCTCTACGGCTACACATTCACCGTCAGCGGACGCGCGGTCACACCGAACCAGATCGATTCGGTGCTGCGCAACAGCACCAGTCTCGCGGACAGGCGCGCCTACTGGGAAGCCTCGAAGGCGATCGGTCCCACCCTGAAGCCGGGCATAATCCAGCTCCGCGACCTGCGCAACCAGGTGGTCCAGGCGCTCGGCTATCCCGACTTCTTCACCTACGAGGTCTCCGACTACGACATGAGCACGGCCGAGATGCTCGCGCTCACCGAGAACCTCAATCGTCAGATCCGACCGCTGTACCGCGAGCTGCACACCTGGGCACGCCATGAGCTCGCACGCAGGTACAACGCGCCCGTACCGGATCTCATACCTGCCGAGTGGCTGCCCAACCGGTGGGGGCAGGACTGGTCAGCGCTAGTTCAGGTCGAAGGCGTGAACGTCGATGCAGCGCTCGCGTCGCGCACCCCCGAGACGATCGTGCGCGCCAGCGAGGACTTTTACGTGAGCCTCGGCTTCCCCAGGCTGCCCCAGTCGTTCTGGCAGCAGTCTTCGCTCTACCCGCTCCCCGCGGACGCGCCCTACAAGAAGAACACGCACGCATCGGCGTGGCACCTTGACCTCGCCAACGATGTGCGCTCTCTCATGAGCGTCGAGCCCAACCAGTACTGGTGGGAGACATCGCACCACGAGCTGGGCCACGTCTACTACTACATCGCGTACTCCAATCCGGAGGTACCGCTGGTTCTCAGGCGAGGCGCGAACCGCGCCTACCACGAAGGGATCGGCTCGATGATCGGACTCGCGTCGAGCCAGCGTCGTTTCCTCGCCAACCGCGGCCTCATCGCCGGCACGCAACAGGCCGACCAGATGCAGCAGCTGCTGAAGGAAGCGCTCAACTACATCGTGTTCATGCCATGGTCCGCTGGCGTAATGACCCGTTTCGAGCACGACCTGTACGTCAACAATCTCCCGCCCGACCGCTGGAACGCACGCTGGTGGGAGCTCAAACGGCAGTACCAGGGGATAGCGCCACCCGCTGCACGAGGCGAGCAGTTCGCCGACGCCCTGACGAAGACCCACGTCAACGACGATCCGGCGCAGTACTACGACTACGCGCTGTCGTTCGCCCTCCTTTTTCAGCTTCACAACCACATCGCGCGCACAATCCTCGGCCAGGACCCGCGCGACACGGATTATTTCGGCAACCGGAACGTCGGGGAGTTTCTCCGTGCCCTGATGGCACCCGGAGCCAGCCGTCCGTGGCGTGAGGTGCTGCAGGAGACCACCGGCCAGGAGCTCGACGCGCAGGCGATGGTCGAGTACTTCGCGCCGCTGTACGACTGGTTGCGGCAGCAGAACCAGGGACGGCGGCACACGCTGCCCGAGTCGTAGCGCTACATTTTTGCTCATGACAGCGGCCGCCACACGACCCGTATCAGCGGGGACATCCGCGCCCCGCGCTTCGACGCTCTCACGCTCGCTCACCGCCTCCGGAATTCTCCGCATCGCCGGGGAATGCCGCGAGATGATCGCGCGTGGAGAGCCTGTCGCGAACCTCACGGTTGGAGACTTTTCGCCAGCGGAATTCCGCATTCCGGAGTTCCTCGCCGACGCAATCTCGGAGGCGGTGCACGCCGGGGAAACGAATTACCCGCCCACGCTCGGAATCACACCTCTGCGCGAAGCGGTTCGCTCGCTTTACGCACGCGACCTTGGGCTGGAATACAACCTCTCATCGATCATTATCGCCTCAGGCGCCCGGCCGATCATCTATGGTGCATACAGAGCGCTCGTTGATCCGGGAGAGCGCGTGGTCTTCCCGGTGCCGTCGTGGAACAACACCTACTACTGCCTCCTGGTCAACGCCGAGGGAGTTCCGGTGGTGGCAGGACCCGAGACAGCATTCCTGCCGACACCGAAAGCGCTCCGCGCCGCACTGCGCGGTGCCCGGCTTCTGGTGCTGAATTCGCCAGTCAATCCCACGGGGACTGCCTTCACAGCAAAGAACCTGGCGGCCGTATGCGATCTCGTGCTCGAGGAGAACGCCAGGCGCGGCCCTGACGAGCGCCCGCTGTTCGTGCTGTACGACCAGGTGTACTGGATGCTCACCTTCGGCAGCGTAGAGCACGTAACCCCGGTAGGACTCAGGCCGGAAATGCGCCCGTACACAATACTGGCTGACGCAGCGTCCAAGCCGTTCGCGGCCACTGGGATACGTGTGGGCTGGGGCGTGGGACCGGCCGATCTGATGGGCAACATCGCCGACGTCGTCTCGCACGCCGGTGCGTGGGCCCCGCGCGCTGAGCAGGTGGCGACCGCGAAACTGCTCAATAGCGGCGCCGCGCTAGCCGACTACGTGGCAACGATGAAGCGGTCGGTCCAGGGCCGTCTCGATGCGATGTACTCCGGCTGCACGGCCCTCGCCGCCGAGGGACTTCCGGTCGACGCCATAGAACCGCGCGGCGCGATCTATCTCAGCGCCAGATTCGCGCTGCACGGCCGCCGCACTCCCGACGGCGAAACGCTGCACACCGACGAGGACGTGCGCCGATTTCTGCTCCGGCGGGCCGGTGTCGCCGTAATTCCGTTCGAGGTGTTCGGTTATCCCGACGGCAGTGGCTGGTGTCGCCTGTCTGCAGGCGCCGTATCGATAAGTGACGTCCAGGGGATGTTTCCCCGCCTTCGCGCGGCACTCGGGGAACTCTCCGTGTAGCTCCCCGCCCCGGCACGCCGATTGCCCGGTTCTGACGCAACGGAGGAACTAAATGGCGCGCAGAAAGCGGAACCGCGGAGTTCAGCAGGGAGCGCAGTCGCACGCAGAGGGGGAGCACGGAGTCAAGACGCGGGAATTCATCCGCCGTGAGCAGATCACTACCAAAGCGAAGGACGAGGAATCAAGGGGCCCAGGACACGACCCCGAACAGATAGCAAGGCACGACGACATCGGCAAAGACCGGCTGTTCGACGACCGGAAGCAGCACGACGAGGCGGAGAAAGGGAGCGAAAAGACACGGGTCTCGCGCGACATGGGCCGGCACAACCACGACAGCGCCGAGGCCCTGCTGCGCAGGAACCGTCAGAACAGAGCCCGCAAGGCATGACAGCGTGATCCGGCGTCCCCCCGATCCCTGATGCCACGGGGCGCCCTACCCTCCGGGGAGATCCCGGAGACCGTCTGGACCGTCGGCCATTCGACGCGCACCCTCGACGAGCTCCTCGCGTTGCTCAGAAATAACCTGATAGGAACGGTGGCAGATGTGCGTCGTTACCCCGCGTCGCGACGTTATCCCCACTTCAACCGTGAGCCGCTTGCCGTCGCCCTCGCCGCGGAAACGATCGGATACGAGTGGATCGAGCCGCTTGGAGGCCGCCGCCAGGCCGAGGAAGACTCCGCCAGTACTGCCTGGCGTAACGCCGCCTTCCGCGGCTATGCAGATCACATGAGGTCGGAGGAGTTCGCCGCCGGTTTCACCGCCCTGTGTGCAGCTGCGCGAAAGAGTCCAACTGCCGTGATGTGCTCGGAAGCGGTCTGGTGGCGCTGCCACCGAGGGCTCATCGCGGACCTGCTTCGCTCTCTCGGCGCGCGCGTCGTGCACATCGTGACCGCAGCAGCGCCGGAGGAGCACCCGTGGACGGCCGCGGCGCGCCTCGACGAGGGGGTTCTCACCTATGACAGCAGCAGAGGAGAGCCTGCCGCACGATTGCAACTCCCGTCGCAGCAGGCATCTTTGCTGTGAGCGAGGCCCTGTCCTTGCGCGGTTTGTAACCCCTGCCCCTCGAGAGCCGTAAGGACTGGTATGCAAGAGCCCGCTCAGGCAACGCCCCCGCAGGCACCGGCCGCTCCGCAACCGCCCGCCACCGCCATCGTGACTTTCACGGACGCGACGGGGACTACGATCAGTGTGCCGACTACGAGGCAGGACATCGCTGCACTGCGCTCGATGCGAAGCGAGCTTTCCAGCCAGCTGAACTCAGCCGCGGGTCGGCGGGCCAGGCTTGCCGAGCAGCTGAACGACCTGCCTCCGGATGCCCGCGTGGGAGTTCAGGATCGCATCCGGACGCTGGACGACCGCATCGTGCAGCTGGAGAACGACATCGCATCCACCGGCCGCCTGCTGACGTCCGCCCCAGCCGGACTGGTCGCGACTACCTCATCGGCAAACACCATCTTCGGCGGCTTCTCGGAAGGGCCCGCGACGGCGATTTCGATAGTGTTCACAATCTTCGTACTGTTCCCGCTCGCACTCGCCGCGACCAGGCTCATGTGGAAACGGGCACGAACGCCTGCCAGGACACCGCTACCACCGGAGACCGCACAGCGCATCGAGCGGATCGAGCAGTCGGTCGACGCGATAGCCATCGAGGTCGAGCGCGTCACAGAGGGGCAGAGGTTCCTGACGAAGCTGCTCACGGAGGCCAGGCCGCAACCCGCGCTCGCCGCCGCGCAGCGTTCACCCGAACCGGAAAGGCTCCACGCGAAGACGATCCAAACGCGCGGCGAGGGCGGCGGCTGACAGTTGATTTCGCGCACGACTTCGTGGATGCTGACGGCGTCAGACTCCACGTGGCACGTGCCGGAGCAGGGCCCGCCGTAATACTGCTCCACGGTTTCCCGGAGTTCTGGTACTCCTGGCGGCATCAGATGTCCGCACTCGCCGGAGCCGGCTTTTCGGCAGCTGCTCCCGACCTTCGCGGCTACAATCTTTCCGACAAGCCCACCGGCCTCGACGCGTACCGCCTGGAGCACCTGGTCAGCGACGTGGCCGCAGTTGCGGCAAGCACGGGCCAGCCACGCGTACACGTTGTTGGACACGACTGGGGCGGAGTGATCGCGTGGACGTTCGCCAGTCGGTATCCCGAGCTGGTCGATCGGCTGGTCATCATGAACGCGCCACACCTCGGCCGTTTCGTGGAGCTCGTGGGACGGCCGCCTCAGATCTTCCGTAGCTGGTACGTGCTGCTGTTCCAGCTGCCCCGCTTGCCAGAACGCCTGCTCGCGGCGCGCGACTACGCGGCGGTTCGATCACTGTTCCGCCGGAAACCTGCGGTCGCCGGCACATTCAGTCGCGATGACGTCGCGCGCTATGTGGAAGCCATCGCCCGTCCCGGCGCCCTGACCGCGGCGCTCAACTATTATCGCGCGCTGCGCCTGCCGCACGCCTCGGCCATCGGCAGGCACGCCCGAACGGAGGCAGAGACCCTCGTCATCTGGGGCGACCGCGATCAGGCGCTGACGAGTCGCCTGCTCGAGGGTATCGAGCGGTACGCGCCACGGCTCCAGATTCACCGCATCCCGTACGCCAGCCACTGGGTGCAGAGCGAGGCGGCGCGGGAAGTCAACGAAGTCCTGGTGGAGTTCCTGCGGAAGCGATCCTGACCGCCGCCGGCGCAGAGTGCAGCGGCTACTTCGCGGCTTTCGCTGCCTGCGGGGCCGCAGATGCTGCCAGAGGCGCCACTGCTGCCTTGTCCGGAGCGCCCCGGCGCCAATAGCTCGGCGTGGGAGCGGCGCGCCGCTCCTGCAGGTCGGAGTAGTACTGCACGATTCGCGAACGCACGGAGGCCCTCGTATCGGCCGATGATGCCTTGAACGGCGCATATCGATGCCGATCGTCGCTGGACACGCGGAACCACCACCACGCGTCTTCGCTCGTCGTCCACGGCGCCTCGATGGTGCACGTGAACTTGCGTCCTTCATGCTCGAAATCGAAACCCTGAATCACAGCGTTTTCCTTGTTGGGCGTGCTGCAATCTAACCTCCGGACCGCTCTCAATCAGCAGCCCTGCAGCAGCCGTCTCGCTTACCGGGTTCCCGTTCAGCCCCTCGCGGGGCCATATTGAGGGATCGCACTCCGCGTGCGACGCGTGCATTCCTATTCCCATCGCGGAGGCCAACTTGAACGCTACCCGGGATACTGCGGCCATAGAGGCCACCCTGCGAGAAGCCGGTCGTCTGCGCCGGCGGGTGCGCGTGACCGGCTGCTACAGGGGAGAGGATGGCGAGCACCATTATCAGCGTGAATGGGAGCCGTACGCCGTCGAAGAGGGGCGGGCGTACGTCTACTCCTATTTCCGCGATGAATTCCGCCGCGTGCCGCTGGACGAGATCGTGAAGCTGGAGATCTCGGACCGCACATTCGTGCCGCGCCGACCGATGGAGCTGTAGAGGGCCCTCGCTCCGGGCGGCTACAGCACCCCCGAGCTCCGCTTCACCGCATTCATTATTCGGGCGATAAGCTCTGGCTGGGACTGTGACGATGGCGTTTCGCCCGTGGCGTCATCCAGATCGTAGGCGTGAATGATGTTTCTCAGATGGTCGACGCTCAACGCCGACAGTTCCCTGCGCAGGACATTTTCCCCCTGGGCATAGACCGCGAACGGGTCGAGCACTGCGCGCGGTTCGGCTCTCGCGGCGACCCGTGACCGCGGCGGCGGTGGAAGCTGCGGTGGGGGTATGTGGGGTTCCGAATGCACGACCTCGGGCTCCAGAGCTCGCTCCAGAGCACTCTCGAGATAGTCAATCGACAGACCAGAAGCCCAGTACGAGAGATCCGCACGATTCGGTTGTGTTGTCTCCCGGTCAGTCCTGACGGGTTCGCCAGCCGGATCCGCGGGCAGGTACTCGATCCACCCCTGCCAGGTGCCATCAGCGAGCGCTTCCCCGCAAACCCGGGCCGTATAGACGGTGCCAATTGCGCTGCGAACCGGCTCGTTGAACTGCACTATGACTACCGACGGTGCCTGCATCCTGCCCCTCCGCTGAATAGCGCGACGTGGAATAATCCGCGAGCTATGCAACTCGGCTGCCGTCAGCGCCGGGAGAGGGAGTGTGGAAGACCTCCGCTCCGACCGATGGTTCACGGAGCAGTGCAATCCCGACCCGGAACTGGCTATCTTTCAGGGCTATGCCGCATCTGGGTCAGATTCGCAACGTCGCCATCATCGCGCACGTCGATCACGGGAAGACCACGCTGGTGGACAAGATGCTCCGCCAGGCGGGGGCTTTTCGTGACAACCAGATAGTCGCCGACAGGGTGATGGATTCCAACCCGCTGGAGCGGGAGCGAGGAATCACTATCCTGTCCAAGAACACCGCCGTCAACTGGGCCGGGACGAAGGTCAACATCGTCGATACGCCCGGGCATTCCGACTTCGGTGGCGAGGTCGAGCGCATCCTGCGGATGGTGGACGGAGTCCTGCTGGTGGTGGACGCCTTCGACGGCCCGATGCCGCAGACACGGTTCGTTCTGCGCAAGGCGCTCGCGCTCGGACGCACTCCCATCGTCGTGATCAACAAGATCGACCGGGCGGGAGCTGACCCGTTGCGCGTGCACGACGAAGTGCTCGGCCTGTTCATAGAGCTCGAGGCCAGTGAGGCCCAGCTCGATGCCCCCGTGGTGTACGCCTCCGCGCGGGACGGTGTGGCCACACTCGACATGGACACGCCAGCCACCGATCTCGCGCCGCTGTTCGACGCGATAGTGGCGCACGTCCCTGCCCCACCGAGCGATGTCGAAGGTCCCTTTCAGATGCTGATCTCGACGATCGACTATTCGCCGTACCTCGGACGCCTTGGAATCGGCAGGATCGAGCGCGGCAGGGCACACGTCGGTGATTCAGTGGCGCTGGTTGGTGCCGACGGTCACGTCGAGAACTCGCGCGTGACGAAGCTGTACACGTTTGACGGACTCGACCGCGTCGAGGTGGGCGAGGCGGCGGCCGGCGAGATCGTTGCGCTTGCCGGACTGGAGGGCGTCGAGATCGGCTTGACCGTTACGGATCCAGAATTTCCTGAGCAGCTGGAGGGAATTTCGGTCGAGGAACCGACCATCTCCGTGGACTTCTCCGTGAACAACTCGCCATTCGCGGGCAAGGAAGGAAAATTCGTCACCTCCCGTCAGGTGCGTGAGCGGCTGTTCCGCGAGCTCGAGCGCAACGTGGCGCTGCGTGTGGAGGAGACGGAGGCCACCGATACGTGGACTGTCTCCGGACGTGGCGAGCTGCACCTGGCCATCCTGATGGAAACCATGCGTCGCGAAGGCTACGAGTTTCAGGTCTCGCGTCCGCGTGTCATCACGCGGGTTGGCGCGAACGGTGAGCGGCTCGAGCCGTACGAGGAACTTTCCATCGACGTGCCCGAAGAATTCCTGGGCGCCGTGATCGAGCAGCTCGGCACCCGTCGCGCGGAGATGCTGGAGATGAA
>CAZOAT010000085.1:0-10301 GCA_964577965.1 uncultured Gemmatimonadaceae bacterium
GAATGGCTGGCGCCGGAGATCGTGATGATTCCTGCGTCGGACGGCGTGCAGATCCCCGCGCACATCTATCGCCCCGAGGAAGTGGGCGCGCAGCCCAACGGCGCGGCGGTGATGTTCATCCACGGCGCTGGTTATCTGCAGAACGTCGGCAACTTCTGGTCGGAGTATCCGCGGGAGTACATGTTCCACCAGTACCTCGCGTCGCAGGGCTACATCGTTCTCGACATAGACTACCGCCACTCGTCAGGATACGGTCACGACTTCAGAACCGCCGTGTACCGCCACCTCGGCGGACGCGACCTGCAGGATGCGGTGGACGCGTCACGCTGGCTGCAGAGCACGCACGGAATCCCCGGCGAACGCATCGGGATCTACGGCGGCAGCTATGGCGGCTTCATGACGCTGATGGCGCTGTTCACGCAGCAGCAGCACTTCGGCGCCGGCGCCGCGCTGCGCAGCGTCACCGATTGGGCGCACTACAATCAGGGGTGGACCTCCAACATTCTGAATCAGCCGCAGAACGACGCGGAGGCGTACCGCCGGTCGTCACCGATCTACTTCGCGGAAGGGCTGCAGGATCCGCTGGTGATACTGCACGGCATGGAGGACACCAACGTGCATTTCCAGGACGTAGTGCGTCTCACGCAGCGACTGATCGAGCTGGGCAAGACGGACTGGGAGCTTGCAGTGTATCCGGTGGAGGACCATGCCTTCGTGCGACCGTCATCCTGGGCCGATGAATACCGACGGATCTACGAGACCTTCGAGAACAATCTTCCGGCGAGGCAGCCGTAATGTCGCGGCTGGGGGCGTTCGTTGCTCTGGCGCGCCTGGCACTCGTACGAGTGCTTGGAGTACCCGACTACGACGCGTACGTGAGGCATCTGGCGGCTGCGCATCCTGACAGCATGCCGGTTTCGCGCGCGGACTTCGTGAACGAGCGGCTCATCGCCCGGTACTCGAGGCCCGGCGCGAGGTGCTGCTGACGCAGCCAGTCACGTACTGAACTGCTGAAGCAGCCACTCACCTACTGAACTGCCGGCGCGCGCTGGATTGACGGGAACTCTGCGCTACCCCGGAATGCTCCTTGCCTCGATGGATTCGCTCGCAGCCCGCAGGCGAAACCAGGAGAGCAGCGATGAACCCAGGTAAGCGCGACGACAAGCGTCCGTCCCACGATAACCTTCCGAAGAACTCGAAAGCGGACCAGCTCGAGGCGCACACCACGGACGGAAGTAACCAGCTCCTGACGACGAACACCGGCGTACCCGTCAACGATGATCAGAATTCGCTGAAGGCCGGCGCGCGCGGCCCGACGCTGCTCGAGGACTTCATCTTCCGCGAGAAGATGACACACTTCGACCACGAGCGCATTCCGGAGCGCATCGTGCACGCGCGGGGCGCGGGTGCCCACGGCCACTTCCAGGCCTACCCAAACGCCGCCGCGCTATCTCGCGCCGCCTTTCTCCAGGATCCATCGGTCCAGACTCCGGTGTTTGTGCGGTTCTCAACAGTCGCCGGGTCGCGTGGCTCGACTGATCTGCCGCGCGACGCGCGCGGGTTTGCCGTGAAGTTCTACACCTCGGAGGGCAACTACGACCTCGTTGGGAACAACATCCCGGTGTTCTTCATCCAGGACGCGATGAAGTTCCCCGACCTCGTGCATGCGGTCAAGCCGGAGCCTCACAACGAGATCCCGCAGGCAACAGCCGCTCACGATACCTTCTGGGACTTCATATCCGTGATGCCCGAGTCGCTTCACATGGTCATGTGGGCGATGTCCGACCGCGCGATCCCTCGCAGCTTTCGGATGATGGAAGGGTTCGGCGTCCACACATTCCGCCTCATCGACGCCGAGGGCGCGTCGCGGTTCGTGAAGTTCCACTGGAAACCGCTGCTCGGGATGCATTCCGTCGTCTGGGACGAGGCGGTCGTGATCTCCGGCGCGGACCCCGACTTCCACCGCCGCGACCTCTGGGAAGCAATCGAACAGGGGCACTATCCCGAGTGGGAGCTCGGCGTGCAGGTCGTCGAGGAATCTGAAGAGTTCGACTTCGACTTCGACCTGCTCGACCCGACGAAGATCATCCCGGAGGAGCTTGTTCCTGTGCAGCGGATCGGGAAGATGACCCTCATGCGTAACCCGGACAACTTCTTCGCCGAGACGGAGCAGATCGCATTCCATCCGGGACATGTCGTGCCGGGGATCGACTTCTCGAACGACCCCCTGCTGCAGGGGCGGCTCTTCTCCTATACAGATACGCAGCTGCTGCGGCTCGGCGGCCCGAACTTTCAGGAGATTCCGATCAATCGTCCCGTCGCGCCGGTGCACAACAACCAGCGGGACGGCCACATGCGGCAGACGATCGACCGGGGCCGAACGGCGCACGGCCCCAACACCCTCGCCCGCGGCTGTCCGATGCAGGCGGGCGCGGCGCAGGGAGGCTTCGTAAGCCACACGGAGAAGATCGACGCGAACAAGGTTCGCGCGCGGAGCGACAGCTTCCACGACCATTACTCGCAGGCAGCGCTGTTCTACAACAGTCAGACGCCGGTCGAGCAGCAGCACATGGTGGACGCGCTCAGGTTCGAGCTCGGCAAGGTCGAGACGGTCGCGATCCGTGAGCGGATGCTGGTACACCTGCGGCGAATCGACGAGTCACTCGCGACACAGGTCGCCGAAGGACTTGGCCTCGACATTCCCGCCAGCTCCGACGTGCATCTCAACATGAGCATCCCGGCCGATACGGATCCCGCCGAGGTGCAGCCGAGGCCTCCGAAGCCGGGCAAGCGATCGGTGAAGACGTCCCCCGCGCTCAGCATGACGAGCCTTCCAGGGTCAGGCATCCGTACGCGGCGCGTGGCGATCGTTGTCGCGGACGGAGCAGACCGCGCCGACATCGAGCGACTCGTGAGCGCCCTCGAGGCTGAAGGCGCCATGGCGAAGCTCGTCGCGCCGCGTCTCGGCAACGTTATGATGGCCGACGGCGGTGAGCGTCCGATCGATTTCAGCTTCCTGACGACGAGTTCGGCGCTTTTCGATTCGGTTTTCGTGCCGAGTGGCGAGGCGAGCGTCCAGGCACTGATGAAGCTGGATGCGGCGCACGAGTTCGTGCGTATGGCCTACAGGCACTTAAAGCCAATCGGAGCGACCGGACACGGTGTCGAGCTCGTGCGCGCGGCGATCGCTGGGCTCCGGCCCGGCGGGAAGCCGGCGACGATCGATGCACCGGGAGTCGTCACGTCGAGCGGCGCTCTCGGCGAATCGACGACGAGGGAGTTCGTTGCCGCGATGGAGCAGAACAGGCATTGGGACCGGGCATAGCAGGGTGTCGCCTGCCCGGCCCAGTCCGTGTGAGCCCGGCTAGCTCAGCGGGATCCGGCCGGGAAGCTCCTCACGCTGCGCCGGCCGCGAATCGGTGATCAGCGCGCGCGCCGCATCCACCTGGCCGAAAACGCCCCATAGCAGCACGCCTTTTACACGGCCTTCGTTCAGATAGTATACCACGCCTTCCTTCAACTCTTCCTTCCAGTCGGCGACAGTGTCGAGCCGCGAGTCCGTCTGCCCGACGGCTTCGTAACCAAGATCGAAGAGGTCGGAGTAGAAGAAGGGAATGTGCGTGTACGGGGTGTCATCTCCCGCCATTGCCCGGCCGGCGGCGTGCCCCATGGTGACGGCGTTGTCCTCGTGCTCGACACGCATCCTGCCCAGCTCCGGCACAGACGCGCGCGCGACGTCTCCCGCCGCAAAGATGTCGCGCTTCGAGGTACGCAGCTGCTCGTCAACGACGATCCCGTCTTCGACATTCAGTCCAGCGGCCGAGGCCAGCTCCGTCGCGGGGATGATTCCCAGCCCTGCGATCACCGCGTCAGCGGTGACCGGACCGTTCTCCGTCTCGACGGTGAATTGCGAGCCGTTCCTGGCAACGCGCTTCACGCTCTCGCCACTCTTCACAGTCACTCCCTTCTCGCCGTAGTAACCGTTGATCGAGCGGGAAAGATCCGCGGGAAAGATCCTCGCGCCGATCCCGGGCTCCGGAAAAAGCATCGTCACGTCGCAACCGTTCATCGCCAGTGCCGCTGCGATCTCGGAGCCGATGAACCCGCCGCCGATCACGACGAACCGTTTGTGCTGAGCGGCGAGCTCGCGAACGCGATTGTAATCCTGCACAGTACGGAAGTAGATGACGCCGTCGTTGTCGCCGGGCAGGTGGCGGGGCACGCCGCCGGTCGCAAGCAGCAGCCTGTCGTAACGGTGCCCCACGCCACGCTCATCGGTCACCTGCTTCTGCGCGACGTCGAGCTTCGCGGCGCGCGTTCCGAGAACGAGGTCCACGCCATGCTCCTCGGTGTGCTTCCAGATGCTGTCCAGCGGCTCGCCCTTCCACAGCGCCTTGGTGAGCGGTGGGCGCGCGTAAGGCGCATAGGGCTCGGCGCTCAGAATCCTTATGGCGCTATCGCGGTCGAGCTCACGGATGCCGCGGACCGCCGCGTCCGCCGTCATTCCGCCGCCGACTATCAAATAACGAGCGTCCGTCACGTCACACCTCCGGGAGCGAGCGGGAAGCGCGGACCCGCTCGAAGAATTCCTGTTTTAGCGGCTGCTCCTCGAGCGTCCCGCGGAGCGCCAGCGTGGAGGTTACCGCGCCGGGTGTGGAGATGCCGCGCATCTCCATGCACAGGTGCCTGGCCTCAGTAAGCACCGCGACCCCCGCCGCTCCGGTTTCCTGAATGAGCAAGGATGCCGTTTCTTCCGTAAGCCGTTCCTGAACCTGCGGCCGCCGCGCGTAGTACTCCAGGGCACGCGCGAGTTTGGACAGCCCGACAAGCCGCTCGCCGGGCACGTAGCCGATGTGCGCCCGGCCAAAGAATGGAAGAAAGTGATGCGCGCACATCGAGTAGAACGGTACGGCAGCGAGGACGATCATGGCCGTCCTGCTCCCCGTGTTCGGGAAGGTCGTCAGTCGCGGCAGCGCTTCATCGTCCAGTCCCGCGAACAGTTCGGCATACGCCCTCGCCACCCGGGCGGGGGTGTCGGCCAGGTGCGGATCCGCGGTGTCGAGTCCGAGCGACTGGAGAAAGCCCCGGAAGGCTGTTTCTGCTCCGGCATGCGGCGCCGGTGCTGGCCGGGCGGGGAGCGCGGAATCGGACCCGTGCTGCGGCGGGAAGATTAACTGAGCGGCAGCTGACATTCGCCTCTCTAAAATAGTTAGTATTAGTTTAACAAATGGACCACAGCGCGCAAACCCTCAATGACGGCAACTCCCGTTTTACATTAGGCCGATGGCACGCGCGAAACTGGAGGATGAGATCGCCGGACTGGCGGTGCTGAACGAGCCCGCGAGGCGCGCTTTGTATTTCCACGTGCTGCAGCAGCCCGGCGAGGTGACACGCGACTCTGCCGCGGCCGCCGTCGGGATTCCGCGCAACACGGCAGGGTTTCACCTCGACCGGCTTGCGGAGGAGGGCCTGCTCGACGTCAGCTACCGGCGGCTCAGCGGCCGGGTGGGTCCGGGTGCGGGGCGGCCGTCGAAGTTGTACCGACGTTCCGGCAGGGAGCTGGCCGCCAGCGTCCCACCGCGCAGCTACGATCTCGCCGCTCAGCTACTCGCTACGGCCGTGGACAGAGGAGGCGGGCCGAAGACGTTGCGCGCGCTGCAGGATTCCGCCCGGGCAACGGGGACTGCAATTGGTTCCGCCGCTCGCACCGCCGCAGGACCACGTGCCGGCGTGCGCCGCCTCGCCGGTGCGATCGTGAACGCCCTCGTTGTGCACGGCTATGCGCCAGAGGTCGTCTCCTCCGAGATCCGGCTGCGCAATTGCCCGTTCCACGCGCTTGTCGCTGAACACCGCGAGCTGGTATGCGGGATGAACCTGGCGCTGATCGAGGGAATCGTGGAAGGCGCTCGCGCCGGCGGCGTCAGGCCAGAGCTGCTCCCGCGACTTGGCTTCTGCTGCGTGTCTCTCCGGCTGGGCTCCCGGTAGCGATCCGGCCTGGTCCGGGGCCCCGGACAGGTGAACGCGGAAGATGCGTGCGAGCATCACGCACCAGGGACACGCCCCGATATCCTCCTTGCGTGACCCTGCCACGGCCCCCAACGTTTTGCGCGCAAAAATCCGGCTGATCCGCCGGCGGGTGTCCGGTGATCGCCTTGACGCGCCCGGACGCACATGACTGAACAGCAGCAGCAGTGGGGGACCCGGATCGGCGTCATCCTCGCCGTCGCGGGATCGGCCGTTGGACTCGGCAACTTTCTGAGGTTCCCGGGACAGGCAGCCGCCAACGGTGGCGGCGCCTTCATGATCCCTTACTTCTGCGCCCTGCTGCTCCTCGGCATCCCCATCGGCTGGGCCGAGTGGACGATGGGCCGGTACGGCGGACAGAAGGGGTTCCACTCGGTGCCGTCGATACTGGGAATGATGGGACGTGGTGCCGTTGCCCGTTACCTCGGCACGATCGGCGTGCTGATCCCGCTCGCGGTGTCGTTCTACTACACCTACATCGAAGCGTGGTGTCTGGGGTACGCGTGGCACTACCTGACGGGCGGGATCGGCATTTCTGCGGGAATGCCAATCGCGGAGCAGAGTGCGGTAGCCGCGCAATTCTACGACAACCTGACGGGGCGCGACGCGAACGGCGTCGTTGCCGGCGGATCGTACGCGACGCTCGCCTTCTGGCTGATAACGTTCGCGCTCAACATCTACCTGGTGTATCGCGGCATTTCCAGGGGGATCGAGAAGTTCACCACCTGGGCGATGCCGGTGATGGCGCTGTGCGCCCTAGTGGTTCTGGTGAGGGTGCTCACGCTCGGTACGCCCGACCCCGCCCTGCCGGAACAGAACGTGGTCAACGGCCTCGGCTACATGTGGAATCCGGACTTCAGAGCGTTGTCGAACGCGCAGACGTGGCTGGCGGCGGCAGGCCAGATCTTCTTCAGCCTGTCCGTCGGCTTCGGAGTGATCATCAATTACGCGTCGTACATGAAGAGGAAGGACGACGTCGTCCTCTCCGGCCTGGCCGCGTCGGCGACGAACGAAGTGTTCGAGGTGGGATTCGGCGGGCTCATCACACTGACGGCTGCGTTCGTGTTCCTTGGACTTTCAGGTACGGTCGCGGCGGTCGCGGGCGGCACCTTCGGCCTTGGATTCAACACGCTCCCTGTCGTTTTCGCGCAGATGGGGGCGATCGGAAACATCATCGGCGCGATCTGGTTCTTCATGCTGTTCCTGGCGGCGATCACCAGCTCGGTGTCGATGTACCAGCCCGCGCTCGCGTTCTTCCAGGAATCGCTCGGCTGGACACGACGCAATGCGACCACCTTGATGGTGGCAATCTGCATGGTCGGTTCGTTCTTCGTGATGTACTACAGCCGCGGCTCGATCTTCTGGAGCACGATCGATGACTGGGTCGGGACGTTCCTCATCTTCGTCCTGGCCATGGTGCAGATAATCGTCTTTTCCTGGGTCTTCGGCATCGATCGCGGCTGGAAGGAGGCTCACGAGGGCGCCCACATCAGAATCCCGCGTTTCTACAAGGTCGTGATGAAGTACGTGTCGCCCGTTTACCTGCTGATAGTGTTCGTGGCTTTCTCGCTGCAGAACCTCCCGGACTGGATCGCCGGCGTGGGGCGCGAGCCGCTGCGGCTGGGAGCGCTTACGCTCATTGCCGCGGTGATCACCCTGGTGGTCGTGTGCACACGCATCGGCGAGAAGCGATGGCGCGCGGCGGGGATGGACCTGGACGGCAAACTCACCGAGCCGACGATGGAGGCGCGCAAATGACACCACTCGGCTGGCTGTTTCTTATCGCCTCGCTCGCGTTCGTGTGGGGACTGATGATCTGGTCGTTCGCGAAGGTGCTGCGGCTCCGACCCGAGGAGCGCGAGGAGGTGGCCAGGGCCGCCGAGGGGACAACGCCCGATTGAACGGGTCGCGCGGCGCGCGAGGCACGCCTGGTGCATCTCATGAGAGCGCGACGGGGCCGAGATACTCGCGCCGGAATGCCTCACTAGCAGCGGCCGCCCGGGGATCACCAAGCGAATAGGTGGTCCCTGGAGTGACCCACACGATTTTTGAGGCGAACTGCGCCAGTGATTCGACCTCGTGCCCGGTTGCCACCACTGCGCATCCGCTTCGTGCAAAGCGCTGGAGCGCGGCGCCCAGGAGCTCGCACGTCAGGGGGTCGAGACCTCGGAACAGTTCGTCGGCCAGGAGGCATGGACCGCGGGCGATCGCGAGTGCGACCTCGACGCGCTGGCGCTCACCACCCGACAACGTATGCGCGCGCCGGGATAGCAGTGGCGGCAGGTCGAGCGCTTCCAGTGTGGCTGCTGAGCCGCCGTCACCATACCGCCTCCCAAGCAAGCGAAAGTGCTCCCCGATACTCAGCGACGAGGCGAGGTTGCCGCCCTCCGGGAGGAAGTACATCCCACGGGGCGCGATCCTGAACAGGCGCGGACGATCGTACATGACTCCCTCGAACCGGACCCACCCGCTGTCGGGAGCCACCAACCCCGCGCAGATCTTCAGCAGCGTGCTCTTCCCTGCACCCATCCGGCCGACGACAGCAACGATCTGTCCTGCCTCCGCCTGCAGCCTGGCCGCAGTGAGTATCCGTCGCTCGCCATACGCCTTGCCGATGGAGTCAGCCTGGAGGAGAGGCACTCAGGCAGCCGACATCGCACGCATCAGCCGCAGAGCTACTTCCAAGGCAACGATTGCGGCCGAGGTCGGCACAGCAACGGCCTGCCACGGAGCCCCGAGATTGGCAAGGAAGTTCAGCTCGTTCGCGCGCCGAGAGAAAAACACTGACGCGGCGCCCGCCGCGGCGGTGAGCACCAGCAGGTCTCTGATCGGAAGCGGCGCCATCTCGCCGGCGACGAACCACAGGAACAGATGCGTGAGCAGCCACATCGCCGCAGCGCGCCTGAACCCGACCAGCGCGACGAACACCGCTACTGCAGCCATGCGCAGCCGCTACCCGGCGACCCTGATCTCCGAGTGGTCCCCGACTGTGACCTCGCCGCGTAGCCCCTCGAGCACCACATCGTCACCCACGAGTGAGCTCTTCAGCCGCGACTTCCTGATCTTTGCGTCGGTGCCGATGATGGAATCTCTCACCTCGCTGTCCTCGATCACTGTACCGGCCCCGATCGACACGTTCGGGCCGATCGTGGACCGCCGCAGCGTGACGTTGTCCTCCACGTACACCGGATCGACGATGGTGCAGTCGCCCGCCTCGGAGGGCCGCCGCGCACCGCTCCGCCCGAGCACTTCACGGTTCGTGTCGAGCAGAGTCTCGATCTTTCCCGCGTCGAACCAGCCTGCGACGTCCCGCACCTCGATCTTCGCACCGTGGTCGATCATGTACTGGAACGCGTCCGTCAGAAAGAACTCACCGAGATGCGGCGGAGACGCGAGCACGTGCTCCAGCCCCTCGAACAGCAGCTTCCAGTTGCGGATGTAATACAGCCCGATGTTCGCCCGTCTGGAGATCGGTTCGCTCGGCTTCTCCACGATCCGCGTCATGAAGTCGTTCTCATCGGTCACGACGACGCCGAACCGCTGGTAGTCTTCGACTTCCTTGGTCCAGATGATCCCGTCGGCCTTCGATTCGCGGATCGCGCTGAGATCAGCGTCGAAGATCGTGTCCACGAAGATGATGAGCACCGGTTCCTGCACGTGATCGCGCGCCAGCGCAACCGCCCCGGCCGTTCCGTCCTGCACCTTCTGCTCGATGAAAACCGAATCGAAGTCGTAAGTCCTTCGCGCGTACTCCTCGACACGCTCTTTCAGATGGCCGGTGATGTAGATGATCTGCTCGATCCCGCCAAGCTTCTTCAGGTCGTCGAGTATGTAGGACATCACTGGCTTGCCCGCGACCTTGAGCATCGGCTTGGGCGTGACGTGCGTGTGCGGCCTGAGGCGTGTGCCTTTGCCGGCAAGCGGAATTATGACTTTCATCTATGAGCGATTAGCGGTTAGCAGGAAGCTGCGGCATCGGCTATGGAGGTCGCTCGACTCAGGGTGCATTGGTGCCTTCTCTGCCGTAACGGTCGGAAAGGCGAACGACGTCATCCAGGTGCGGAGTGGAAACCTCCAGCACGTCGCAGTCGGTGACGGCTTCCATCTGGTGGATCGTACCCGGCGCGAGCCTGAACGAATCCCCCGCCCGCAACCGGACTTCCTCCATTTCCTGCGTGTGTCCCGCGCGCTGCACCCGGTAGATGATCTCGCCGGTCAGCAAGTGCACTGTCTCGTCCTTCTCATTGTGGTACTGCACGGACAGCGCCTGACCGGCC
>CAZOAT010000086.1:0-10263 GCA_964577965.1 uncultured Gemmatimonadaceae bacterium
CATCAGGCCGTGACCGGCCGTGGCGGGCTGGCTCATGCCGCGTCGCGCAGCGTCCAGTTCAATCTGACAGAAAAGGGGATGGACTTTCTTGGCTACAAGACGCTCCGGTCCCTGCTTGGCTCACTCGGTAAGTCGAGCTTCGGGGCGCATGACACACCGTATCTCGCCACGGGGGTGGAGGCCGATGCGGCCACCAAGCCCTACGAGTTCGGTGACGTATTGAACCTGGACGTGAACGAGACGCTCCAGCGCACGCTCACCAGAACCGGTTCGCTCGACGTGCCGCTCGACATCGACTACGCCGATCTGGCAGTGCGCCAGTCGGAGTACCGGTCATCCTGCGCCACGGTGCTGATGCTGGATACCTCCCATTCAATGATCCTGTACGGAGAGGACCGCTTCACCCCGGCGAAGAAGGTGGCCCTGGCGCTCACCCATCTGATCCGTACCCAGTTCCCCGGCGACTCCCTGCGCGTGGTCCTGTTCCATGATTCGGCCGAGGAGATACCGCTCGCCGCGCTGGCACGCGCTCAGGTCGGCCCGTATCACACCAACACGGCCGAAGGGCTCAAGCTGGCGCGTCGGATCCTGCTGGGGCAGAAGAAGGACATGCGCCAGATAGTCATGATCACCGATGGCAAGCCGAGCGCACTCACCATGCCGGGCGGGCAGATCTACAAGAACTCCATGGGGCTCGACTCCACGGTGATCGCCACAACTCTCCGCGAAGTAGCAAACTGCCGCCGCTCGGGTATCATGATCAATACCTTTATGCTGGCCCGGGACCGCGCCCTCGTGGAGTTCGTCAAGCGCGTCTCTGAGATCAGCCGCGGCAAGGCGTACTTCACGAACACGATGACGCTTGGCCAGTTCATTCTGATGGACTTCCTTCGACGGAAGACCCGGACAGTTTCCTAACAAAGGACCAATTACATGCATCGCAAACTGCGTTTCCTGCTCGCGGCACCCATTCTCGTCGCCGCCAGTGCGGCCGCACAGGCCCCCGCCAGCGCGCCGGCTACGTCACGCGACATCCTGCCACTTCCCGTAACAGAGCGGACACTCGCCAACGGGCTCAAGGTGATCGTCGTGCCGACGGGCTTCCCGAACATCGTCTCGCTGCAGATTCCGGTGCAGACCGGCTCACGCAACGAGATCGAGCCGGGCAAGTCCGGTTTCGCTCACTTCTTCGAGCACATGATGTTCCGCGGGACCGAGCAGTACCCGCCGGACGAGTACAACCAGATACTGACCCGGGCCGGTGCACGGCAGAACGCGTACACCAGTGACGACCTCACGAACTATCACATGACGTTCGCGAAGGAAGACCTGGACGTCATGCTGAAGATCGAGGCGGACCGGTTTCAGAACCTGAAGTACTCGGAGGACGTGTTCAAGACCGAGGCTCGGGCCGTGCTCGGCGAGTACAACAAGAACAGCGCGGCTCCAACCTCGAAGCTGTTCGAGGCGATGCGCAAGGCAGCGTTCTCGACACATACCTACGGGCACACCACGATGGGGTTCATCGAAGACATCGAGGACATGCCCAACCAGTTCGAGTACTCGAAGGTGTTCTTCGACAGGTGGTACCGACCCGAGTACACCACGATCGTCGTGGCGGGTGACGTGACCGCGGACGAGGTGCTGCCGATGGTGGAGAAGTACTGGGGCGGCTGGCAGCGCGGTTCCTATACGGCTGAGATCCCCCGCGAGCCGGAACCAACCGGCCCGAAGTACACCCATGTGCCGTGGAGCAGCGCCACGCTCCCGCTTCTGCGAGTCGGGTTCCGCGGACCAGGTTTCTCCACCACGAGCACCGACCAGGTAGCGCTCTCGATGTTGTCGTCGCTGTACTTCGGCTCCACTTCGGATCTCTACAAGCAGCTCGTACAGCAGGAGCAGAAGGTCGATCAGCTCGGCGGCGGAATCGCCCTGAGCATCGATCCCAACCTCTTCTCCATCGGCGCACGGGTGAAGAAGCTCGACGACGCGGTTTACGTCCGCGACGAGATTCTCCGCACTATCGCCCGCGCCCGCACGGAGCTGGTAGATGCACAGCTCCTGGCCGACGCCAAGTCAAACCTCCGATACTCCTTCGTCCGCTCGATGGACAACACCGAATCGATCGCCTCCACGCTGGCGCGATATGTTCACTACGAGCGGTCGTTCGCAACGCTGAACCAGGTATACGCGCTGTTCGACGCCCTGACGCCTGAGGACCTGCGGAACGCCGCACAGCGGTACTTCACGGACGCCGGAATGGTCGTTGCCACGGTTTCACACGAGCAGATGCCTGCGGCGATGGCGACGCTGCCGGCGATCTCCTCATTCGCTGCGGCGACCCCGTCGGGCGGCGCGGCACTATCGAACGGCAATGGCGCCGGTAACTCGGCGAGTACAGCAGGCATCGGGGCTGTCTCCCGGATCAGCGCCGGGCGCACCCCAGCCGACGTCGAGATCATGCGGCTGCAGTCACCGCTTCCGCAGCTCAACGTCAAGCTGCTCTTCGATGCCGGCTCTTCCAACGACCCGGCCGGCAAGGAAGGACTCGCCGCCCTGAGTGCCGCAATGATCGCCGATGCAGGCTCGCGCCAGCATACCACGTCAGAGATCACGCGCGCGCTGTACCCCATGGCGGGCGGATTTTCCGGGCAGGTGGACAAGGAGATGACGACGTTTACAGCTTCTGTTCACCGGGAGAACTGGGAGCGTTACGCCGATATAGCGCTTCGCCAGCTCACCGAGCCGGGATTCAGGGAGGAGGATTTCAACCGCCTCAAGGCCCGCCAGCTCAACTCGCTGACGAGCGATCTGCGCAGCAACAATGAAGAGGAGCTCGGCAAGGAGCGGCTGCAGGTCAACGTTTTCCAGGGAACTCCATACGGGCACCCGGTGCTGGGTACGGCCGCCGGAATCCAGGCGATCACGCTGGATGACGTCCGCGCTTTCGTGGCGCGCGCGTACACCCAGGGCAACGTGCGCGTCGCCATCGGCGGGGACGCACCCGACGTCGTCGTAACGGATATCCGAGCCGTGGTGGGATCCCTGCCTGCGGGAGCGACCAGCACACCTGTGGAGATCGCTGGCCGGAAGCCGCAGGGACGCGAGGTTGAGATCATCAAGAAGGACACGCGGGCCACGGCCATCTCCTTCGGTCACCCGATTGCCGTCACACGTTCACACCCGGACTTCCCTGCCCTGTGGCTCGCCCGCGCGTGGCTGGGCGAGCACCGCTCCATGCTCTCGCATCTCTACCAGCGGATCCGCGAGGTCCGCGGAATGAATTACGGCAACTACGCCTACATCGAGGCGTTCCCTGGCGGCATGTTCCAGTTCTTCCCGAGCCCGAACATCGCCCGCCGCGCACAGCTGTTCGAGATCTGGATCCGCCCGGTGCCTCCCGAGCAGGCGCACATGGCACTCAGGATCGCGGTGCACGAGATGGAAAAGCTGGTAGCGAACGGCCTCACGCAGCAGCAGTTCGAGGACACCCGCGACTACCTGATGAAGAACGTCTTCGTGATGACGTCCACTCAGAACCAGCAGGTCGGCTACGCCCTCGACTCCCAGTGGTACGGGATCGGTGAGTTCACCAGCTACATGCGGGACCACATCTCCAGGCTGACTCTGGAGGACGTGAACCGCGCGATCCGCACACACCTGGATCCGCAGAACCTCTCGGTTGTCATGATCACCGATGACGCCGAAGGCCTCAGGCAGGCGCTCGTGAGTGATGCTCCCTCACCGATCAACTACGACTCGCCCAAACCGCCAGCCGTCGTTGAGGAGGATAAGGTGCTGATGGTCAAGCCGCTGGCGATTTCCGCAGACAAGGTGCGGATCACTCCGGTGGAAGACGTGTTCGCGCAGTAGGCAGGGGGCGGGTCACGCCGGCGAACGAACTGTTCGCCGGCTGCGGGATCTGAACGGGGCGGAGGCCGCGGAGCGGCCTCGTCGCCCTGACAGCTTTCCGCCAGCAGCTCGTCGCTGCTGTTATTGTCTCAGCGCGTCCTTCTTCCCACGTGGCGGAACCTTGTGGCCGTGCTCCAGCGACGCCTTGTACGGTCGCTCCCCGGGGCCCGTGTAGATCTGCCGGGGGCGGGCGATCTTCTGCTCCTTGTCCATCAGCATCTCTTCCCACTGCGCCAGCCAGCCAGCGGTGCGCGCGATGGCGAACAGCACCGTGAAGAAATCCGTTGGGAACGCCATCGCCCGGTAGATCAGGCCGGTGTAGAAATCGACGTTCGGATACAGTTTCCGCTCGACGAAGTACGGATCCGACAGCGCGATCCGCTCCAGCTCGAGTGCGATCTCCATGTCCTTGTCCACCCCCACCTGCTGCAGAACGTCGTCGGCCAGGGCCTTCACGATCTTAGCGCGCGGGTCGTAGCTCTTGTACACGCGGTGACCGAATCCCATGAGCCGCTGGCCCTTGCCGCCCTTCACGCCTTCGATGAACTCCGGCACGTGCTTCGGATCGCCGATCTGGCCGATCATCCGCAGCACAGCCTCGTTCGCCCCGCCGTGGAGCGGGCCGAACAGCGCGGCGATCCCGGCGCTGACCGCGGAGAACGGATCAACGTGCGACGAGCCGACCGCGCGTACTGCGCTCGTCGAGCAGTTCTGCTCGTGATCGGCGTGGAGGATCAGCAGGATCTCGAGCGCCCGGACGAAGGTCGGGTTTGCCTCGTATCTCGGCTCGCTCATCCGTGCGACCATCGAGAGAAAATTCTCGACGTACGACAGCGAGTTGTCCGGATACACGAAGGGCAGCCCTTTGACGTGGCGGTAGGAGAACGCCGCTATGGTCGGGACCTTCGCCAGCAGCCGCACGATGGAGATATTCCGCTGCTCGGGATCGAAGATGTTGCGCGACTCGGGGTAGAACGAAGCGAGTGCCGCCACGGCGCTGTTGAGCATCGCCATCGGGTGGGCATCATACCTGAACCCCTCGAGAAACTTGCGGATGTTCTCGTGCACGTACGTGTGGTACGTGATCTCGCGCACGAACTCGTCGTACTGCTCCTGATCCGGGAGTTCTCCATGCCGCAGCAACCAGGCGACTTCGAGGAACGTGGCTCCCTCAGCAAGCTGCTCGATCGGATAACCGCGGTATCGCAGGATGCCGCGGTCTCCGTCGATATACGTGATGGCGCTGCGGCAGGACGCCGTATTCAGAAATGCCGGGTCGTAGCTGAGCAGCCCCATCGAATCTTCAGTCCCGCCGGGAATCGCGCGAAGATCGGAGGCACGGATGGCACCATCGGAGATCGGGAGTGAGTAGTTCCCGCCATCACGCGAATCCGTTACGTCCAGCTTTCCCTCAGGGGGGACGGCTGCCTTTCCGGCACCGGCGGGCGCGTCAATCGTACCAGTCTTGGGCATGCGAAAGCTCGTTTGAAGTGCGTGGCTGAAAGTTATCACGACCACATCATCCGTGCCGGAGGGAGCGGGATGTCGGAGGTGGCCTCGAAACCAGACCGGCCGCAGCGGCGTTATAGTGAAACGGCCCGGCGACCGCTCTGCTCGTGCCGCGTGGGACTCCCGCCACGCTAACGGGTAGAACGGCTGACCCGTCCTGCCGGGCGTCCGCAGGCGCACGATGCGACCTTTTGCCGATTTCCGGCCCCGTCATAGGTTCAACCGTCAAATGAGCCCCATGCTGTCACGTTGCACGCTTGCCTCCTTCGCAGCGCTCGCTGTCGCGCTCCCCGCTTCAGCTCAACAGCTGCGCTATCCGGATACCCGGAAGACAGATCAGATCGACGTGTATCACGGCGTCACCGTCGCGGATCCCTACCGCTGGCTGGAGGAAACCGGATCACCAGAGACCCGGCAGTGGATTGCGGCGCAGAATGCCGTGACGAATGCGTATCTGGCCGGTATTCCGGAGCGCGAAGCAATACGGACCCGACTGGCTGAGTTGTGGAACTACCCGAGACACGGCGTGCCCCGCAAAGAGGGGAACCGCTACTTCTATACCGAGAACACCGGTCTGCAGAACCAATCCGTGCTGTACGTGCAGGCAGGACTGCAGGCACCCCCACGGGTGCTGCTCGACCCGAATCTCCTCTCCGCCGACGGAACCGAGTCGCTCGTGGAGTGGGCTCCTTCCCCCAACGGACAGGCACTCGCGTACGCAATATCGAGCGGCGGATCGGACTGGCGCGAGGTGAGGGTTCGCGACGTCGCCTCACGCCGGGATCTGGCCGACACGGTGCGCTGGGTGAAGTTCTCGAGCATCTCGTGGACACGGGACAATCGCGGTTTCTTCTATTCGCGGTACGAGCCGGATTCAGGCGACGCGTTGACGCGGGTGGTCCGGAATCACCGGCTGTACTATCACAGAGTCGGCACTCCACAGTCGCGGGACGAGCTGATCTTCGAGCGCGCAGACAAACCGGACTGGCTGGTGATCGGCAACGTCAGCCCCGACGGGCAGTATCTCGTGATGCACATCTACGAAGGCACCGAGCGGTCGAACCGCGTTTACCTGATCGATCTGGGGAACCCCCGCCGACCTCTCCTCAACAACCCGGTCGTCCGGCTGCTGGACCGAGCCGACGCTGAATACACCGTCGTCGGGAACGTCGGGCCGGTGGTCGTTGTGCGCACTGACAGGGACGCGCCGCGGAAGCGAATTGTCGGCATAGACCTCAACATCCCGCGCGAGAGCGCGTGGACGACGCTGGTTCCTCAGGGATCGGAGGCCATTGAGAGTGCGGCACTCATCGGAGGCCACCTGGTGGTCACCGTGCTGCAGGATGCACGCTCGAATGTACGGATCTACGCGCCGACACGGGATCTTGCACCGGATCCGCGCCGCGCACCCTCCCCCCCGCTGCGGGCGACCGAGCCGATCATGACCGGTTCGTCCTTCCGGCTCGCGCGCGAGCTGGAGCTTCCCACGATGGGAACCGTCTTCACCGTGAGCGGGGATCCGGACGATCCGGAGATGTTCTACGACTTCACTTCCTTCCTGTATCCACGCACGATCTTCCGCTACGACCTGCGGCGCGGTGAAGGAGCGATGTTCCGCACCCCCGAGCTCCGCTTCGACCCGTCACTGTACGAAACGACGCAGGTCTTCTTCACCAGCGGGGACGGTACGCGTATCCCGATGTTCATCACCGCCAGGAAGGGCATCGCTCTCGACGGCACCAACCCGACTCTGCTGTATGGTTACGGTGGATTCGGCGTCTCCGAGCTGCCGTCCTTCTCGATACGGAACCTCGCATGGCTGGAGATGGGTGGGGTGTATGCGCTCCCCAACATCCGGGGCGGCGGTGAGTACGGCCGCCACTGGCACGAGGCGGCTCGTTTCGACAAGCGGCAGAACGCGTTCGACGACTTCATCGCCGCGGCCGAGTACCTGGTGTCCGAGCGGTATACATCGCCCGAGAAGCTGGCCGTAACCGGCGGGTCCAACGGAGGACTGCTGGTCGGAGTCGTGGTGAACCAGCGGCCGGACCTCTTCGGCGCCTCGATTCCCGTAGTGGGTGTGATGGACATGTTGCGGTTTCACAAATTCACGATCGGTGGCGCCTGGGTGTCGGACTACGGATCGCCGGATGATCCCGAACAGTTCCGTGCGCTGCACGCATACTCACCACTGCACAACATCCGCGCCGGCGGGCGCTATCCGGCGACGCTTGTGATCACCGCCGATCACGACGACAGGGTAGTGCCCGGGCATTCATTCAAGTACGCTGCTGCACTGCAGGCCGCTCAGGCAGGGGCTGCGCCTGTACTCATCCGCATCGAGACCCGGGCAGGACATGGTGCGGGCACACCGACCATGAAGCTCATCGAGGAGTCCACAGACAGGCTGTCCTTTCTTGTACGGGAGCTGGGCATGCAACCATCTCTGGTGCGTTGAGCACGACACTGCTCGCACTCGACGGAATCATCGCTGCGGTTCGTGCGGCCGCGATGTTTTCCGTCGGCGTCTTCGCCGGGCTGTGCGCGGTTGACTGGGCCGTTCGCACCCGACGCATCAGTCCCTTCAATCCTGTTGCTCGTTTCTTTCGCTCGACAGTCGATCCGATAATCGCGCCGGTGGAGCGGCGTGTGCTGCGCGCCGGCGGTACGCCGGCGGCTGCTCCGTGGTGGGCGCTCGTGGCCGCGGTCGTCGCCGCTATCCTGCTGGTGACGCTGCTTGGTTTCATCCGGTCGCAGGTGATCGTGGCTGCGTACGCGCTGAATGCCGGTCCGATGGGTCTGTACCGGATGGCCGTGTCCTGGACGATCGCCTTCCTTCGCATCGCGCTTCTGGTACGCGTGCTCAGCTCGTGGTTCCCCATCTCACCCTTTTCCTGGTGGGTACGATGGTCCTACGGCGCCACCGAGTGGATGCTGCGTCCGCTCCGATCTGTGATTCCGATGCTGGGTGCATTCGACATCACGCCGATCGTCGCGTACTTCCTGCTTGGATTCGTCGGGAGAATCCTGATGGGTCTGTAGGCTTTCTCTCAGGAGCACGCAACCGTCAAAACTCGTTGTTGACAGCCCCGTGAGGCACCCCCACCTTCGCCGCGGCATTCAGGGTGGGTGCACTAACCAACAACGAGGAAAGTAATGAAAAAACTCGCGAACCTTGTGGTTGCAGGAGCGGTGGTTACATGCCTTTTCGCTGGCAGCGCACAGGCGCAGAACGGTGCAGGACCACTGGATTTCGGCCTCACCGGAGGCATCAACATCTCCACACTCGGCGGAAGCGACGTGGAGGATGCCGACAACCTGACCGGATTCATGGCAGGAGTGTCGCTGGTCATTCCTGTCAGCCAGATCTTCGCCATTCAGCCTGAGCTGCTCTACTCCAGAAAGGGAGCCAAGGCATCATCCGGCGGCTTCACTGAGGAGATCCGGCTGGCGTACATCGACATCCCGGTGCTCGCGCGGATTCCGTTCGGAACCAATCCGGCGATGAGGCCAGTCCTGTTTGCCGGACCGGCTATCGGATTCAACGTCGGTTGCGAGGTCGAACTGAGCGGCGGAGGATTAGACGAAAAAGCCGACTGTGACGATCAGGACGTCGACATCGACGTGAAATCAGTCGAGGTCTCGCTGATTGGGGGCGCCGGTCTGGACTTCAACAACTTCGGGATTTTCGCTCGATATCAGCACGGCGTGACCAGTATTGATGATTCGCCGGACGCTGGGAAGGTGTACAACCGCCTCTTCACGATCGGCGCACGTATCTCCATCCCGATGTTCAATCGCTGAGATTCCTCACCAACGTATGGATCCGAACGTGCCTCCCGCCGCTATCGGCGGGGGGCACGTCTGCATCCGCCCAGAAAACCGTGGTGGGAATCACCCGGCGCTTTTATCGTGTCGGCGCGTTGAGGGTAGTCGCAGTTGTAGACAGCTGGTCAACCCCGAGCCCCGAGACTACACATGCGCCAACTGACAGCTGTAGCGGCCGCGCTCGCGCTGGTCAGCTCCATCGCATCCGCGCAGGATCCCCGGCCCCTCGAGCTCGGCATCGACGCCGGCGTTGATTTCGGATTGGACGATCCGAACATCACCGTGATCGGAATCCCGATTCAGTCGTTAAGAATCGGCTTCGTGATGACCGACCAAATAAGCATTGAGCCCATGTTCTCGCTCAACTCGATCCGTGTCGAGGGAGACAACTTCACCATGTATTCGGCTGCGGTCGGACTGCTGTACCACTTCCAGACCTTCAGGAGTGGGCCATACGTTCGCCCCTTCTTCGGCGTGACCGGATTGAGTGGCGACGACATCGACGGCGTATCACAGCTCTTCCTCGGCGCCGGGCTGGGCTTGAAGATCCCCGTCATCGACAATCGGCTCGCCTGGCGCCTCGAGACCAACTTCGCGCACGTCCTCGACGACGATGAAGTGGAAGGAGGCAGCCAGATCGGGCTGCGGGCGGGACTCTCCTTCTTTACGAGATAGAGAAGCTTTCGGGATAAGCGCAGCCTATCGCAGGCTTCGCCGGCGCCGGGATCGGGATGAAGATTCCCGTCGCCGAAAGCCGGTTCGCATAGGGGTCCGAAGGGCTCTTCGCCCAGGCGTTCGAGAACGACGACTTCGAGGCCAGCAACCAGATCGGTCTGACGGCGGGGCGTTCGTTCTTCACCCGGTAGCGGCGCAACCGGCGAGAAGCGGAACGAGGGGCCCAGCGCTGCGCGCCTGGCCCTTTTCTGCGGTCCGGACAGAAGCGCCCAAACCCATCGACTGCGGCGGCACCGGGCAACCGCCGGGTCCGCTCCCGTCTGGCGGCGCGCACACTCT
>CAZOAT010000087.1:0-10135 GCA_964577965.1 uncultured Gemmatimonadaceae bacterium
AACTGTCGAGAAATTCTATGTCGATCTCCTTCATGCGCTGGCAGCTGCTCAATGATCGCAGCTGCCGGTACGCTGAGAGTGAAAGGGGCCTCGCCGCGGTGGCACGTCGGTCGGCGTTTCTCGTGAGCAGCGTCAACATGTGCCGGCCTTTCGCGCTGGCTCTGTGTGTGCTGCTCGCGGCAACCGGCGGCGGAGCCCAGGAACGCCCACCCGAGAACGAGATCCAGGCCATTTCTCTGCTCGGTGATACGTTGCGCGATTTTCCGCTCACGCCGGAGGCACGCGCGCGGTATGAGCTGCAGCTTACAGCAGCACGGGCAGCGTACGAGCGGGCCCCCGGTGACGCCGACTCGATAGTGTGGCTGGGCCGGCGCCTGGCATACGTGGGGAAACTGCGGGAAGCGATAGACGTATACAGTCGTGGGATACTGCTGCATGCCGACAATCCATGGCTGTACCGTCATCGTGGCCACCGATACATCACGGTTCGCGAGTTCGACAACGCAATCATTGATTTTGAGCTGGCTGCCGTGCTCGCCGGGGGCAGGGAGGACGAGGTCGAACCGGATGGGCAGCCAAACGCGCAGAACATGCCAATAGGCACGCTGAAGTCGAACATCGACTATCATCTCGCGCTTGCTTACTACCTGCAGGGCGAGCTCGGGCGCGCGCTGCCAGTCTACGCTCGTGAGCTGGCGCGAGCCGCGAACGATGACAGGCGTGTGTCGATTGTCTATTGGAACTATCTCGCGCTGAAGCGGCTCGGACGCGACGAGGAGGCCGCTGCACTGCTCGCGCCTGTGAGCACCCAGATGACCGTGATCGAAAACGATGCGTATCACCGGCTTCTGCTCATGTTCAAGGGCGAGCTGCCGCCGGATTCGATTCTCAGCACGACCCCTGATGGCCAGATGTCAGTGGCAGATGCGACTTCGGCCTACGGACTCGCCAGCTGGCACCTCATCAACGGACGCGAGAACGAGGCGATGGACCTGTTCCGCCGGATCGTCGCCGGCGGGCAGTGGCCGGCGTTCGGCTATATCGCTGCGGAGGCGGAACTGGCCAGGAGGCGATAGCGGAGGGGCCGCCTCTCTACGCTGTGGCCGCCATTATCGTCCACATCCCGCTCCGCCACAGGCAATCCACTTCCGTGAACCCCGCATCGTTCAGTATGCGGAGGTGCTGCCCTGCCGTCTCATAGTGATCGAATTCTGCGGCGTGCTCCAGCAGTTGCTCGATCTCGGCGTCGGTGCAGTTGCCGGGTTCACGGCAGAATGAGAGCCAGTCCTCCCAGTGCCGCTGATTGATTGACTCGGGGGCCGCTCGCATCTGATCGGCGAAGCAGAACCGTCCGCCGGCTTCGAGCGCATGATGAATCGTGTTGAACAGCGGCGCCTTGTCGCGAACGTGGTGCAGGCTGATGCAGGAAGCGACGACGTCAAACGCTTCGGGCTCCAGCGCGAGTTCCTCGAACCTCCCCGTGATGAATCTGACCCGGCCCTCGAACGCGGGATGGACTGATGCGATGCGCCCGCGGGTTACGTCGATCATCTCCTGCGCCGCGTCCACCACCGTCAGGTCCGCCGTCGGGTATCGGGTTGCCAGCGCGAGCGAGAAGTTGCCAGTGCCGCACCCCAGCTCCAGCACGCGGCGCGCGCTTGCGGGGAGATAGTCCGCCAGGCGGCGGGTCATACTCTCATAACCCGGAACCGCACGCCGTATCAGCGAGTCGTACTCGTTCACCCTGTGCGCGAACCACTCACCCGCGGTCGAGCGCGCCGGCCCGTTGGCGCTCACGACCCGACGGCCTGTCGGAGAGCGCGAAACATGACCGCCAGCTCAGGCAGTTGGTGGTTGGCGTTGAGGCCGCTCGGATTGGGAAGTACCCACAGCCGTGCCGGCCCGATGCGCTCAGGCTGCGGGCCGACGACCGCTCGCGGCCGCGCGAACCCCACCCGGTAAGCACCGAGTCCCAGCACCGCCACCCACTTCGGCAGATAGCGGCGAACCTTGCGCTCGAGCGCATGCTTTCCGGCGATGAACTCTTCGTCCCCGAGCTCGGCCGCTGTTGCCGTCGCGCGCCGCACGATTGCTGTGATGCCGTAGCCGGCTTCCAGCAGCTGCGGAGCCTCCCAGGGAGCCAGCACACGATCCGTGAAGCCGCCGGCATGAAGCGCACGCCAGAAGCGGTTTCCCGGTCGCGCGAAGTGGAGGCCGGTCGCACCGGAATAAAGTCCCGGATTGATGCCGCAGAAGAGCACAGAGAGCCCGGGAGCAATGAGATCGGGCACAGTGCAGCCAGCTGCGGCCTGCAGCTCCTCGGGACCGGGGCGCCTGGGCGTGTGCTGTCTGGAAGCTGTCATCGTTTCACGAAATCTGGGTGCGCGCACAGCGGTGCAGGAGTACGTTCGCATTTCTGCGGCGCTGCGATACCGCATCACTCGAGGACCCCATGATTCTGATCCCCACGCTGGAGACTGCGCGCCTGGTTCTCCGGCCGCTTCGTGAATCGGATACCGACGCGTACGCGGAGATGATGGCTGACCCGGAAGTGGCGCGGTTTCTTACTCCTGACCAGAAGCCGCTGTCGGCGGCGGATTCCTGGCGTCAGGTCGCGATGCTGCTCGGACACTGGCAGCTGCGCGGTTTCGGTATGTGGGCAGTGGCCGAGCGCGACCGCCCGGATGCGCTCGTGGGCCGGCTTGGCCCGCATCAGCCCGGCGGATGGCCCGATTTCGAGATCGGCTGGGGGCTCGCGCGCTCAGTGTGGGGGCGGGGATACGCGACCGAGGGCGCCGCCGCAGCCATGAGATACGCCTTCGACGTACTCAACCGTCCGCGGGTGATCAGCCTGATCGATCCGCACAATGTCAGATCGGCTGCGGTCGCACGCCGGCTCGGAGAGCGGCCGGTGAGCAAATGGACGTATCACGGCAGAGAGCTGGACGTGTACGCAATCGACCGGGAAGAGTGGCGGGCGACAGAAGCGAGAAGCAGCCGCCCGTGACCGCAACGCCGCTGCGGGCGAGGACAACCAGCGCCCGGCTTCGCGACATGCGTTCACTGGCGGACACCTTTCGAGACACGTATGCTCTGTGCGCTTTCATGCTCAGGCATCCGGCCCACACGGAGGTATTGCAATGGTCTCGCTGATGGCGCTGTGGCTTCCGATACTGCTGTCTGCCGTTGTCGTCTTTCTGGTGAGCGCGGTCATCCACATGGTGCTGACATATCACCGTAGTGATTTCGAGCGCCTGCCAGGAGAAGACGAGGTGATGGCCGCGCTGCGCGCCGTTGCCGCGCCCCCCGGCGACTATGTGATGCCTTATGCAGGTTCACCTGCGGCCATGAAGGACCCCGCGTACGTCGAGAGGGTGAAACAGGGTCCGGTCGCGTTCTTCACTGTCTTCCCGCCAATCCCGTCGGGACAGCCCGCCATGGGTGCGCAGCTGGCGCAGTGGTTCGTGTACTCCCTGATCGTGAGCCTGTTTGCCGGCTATATCGCGTCGCGTGCGCTGGGGGCAGGCGCCGCGGGCGGGGAAGTACTTCGTTTCACTGCAACCACGGCGTTTGCCGGATACAGCCTTGCCCTGCTGCAGGGCTCCATCTGGTGGAAGCGGAAGTGGAGCGCGACGCTCAAGTCCGTGTTCGACGGTCTGATCTATGCTCTGCTGACCGGGGCGGTGTTTGCCTGGATATGGCCGGGGATGTAACCCCGCGCAATGAGCCGTAGCTGTAGCCAGCCGTGTCCGCTGTGATCCGGCCGGCTTGTCTATCTGGTGAAGTACTCCCAGCCGGAACGCAACCGCTGCAGAAATCCTGGGGCATTCGGGTCCACGATCTTCACGCCGACTGAGCCCATGAACGACCGCCCCCTGATCCGGAGGAGCGGGGCGTTAGCGGCAGGCACACTGCCGCTGTCGTGGGTGATCTCGAACGAGCCGACCGTAGGATCGCCATCGCACTCCACACGGAGCTGATGGGGAACGATGATCTCAACGCTCCCCATCACGCACATGATCTCTATGTCCGTAATACCCTCTGCGACTACAGAGTGCGTGAGATCGAGCTTGACCGAGCCCATGAGCGCGACGGCCCGGTAGGCGCGCGGAAGAACCCAGTCTCCGTCACGGACTGATTTCGAGAAGCAGGCGGCAATCCCGCTCCGATCGGGCACGACCGACGCCGGCACGATTCTGGGAACGCGCGGAGTGAGATCGTCGTAGGGGGTGCCGGTACGGGACATGGGCAAATCTTATCAGCATCACGGGTTGGGCGCACGGAGAACCTCTCCTCAACCGCGGCCGAACATGCGACTGTAGTGTGCATACCAGTCGCTGCGGAACAGCTCGTCAGGATCGTACCGCCGCTTGAACTCGAGGAATTCCAGGAACCGCGGATGGCACTTCCGTACCTGATCCTTTCGCGCATGCCTGTGGTACGTCAGGTAGTAGCTGCCGCCGGCTTCGGCCGCCCGGTCTATCAACCTGCGGAACGTTTCGCCAGAAGTGCGCAGGCCGGCAGGTGAGTGGTCCGTGTGAATGTTGAAGATCACGCACGCCCAGGGCTCGCGCGCCCACGCGAGGAACGTCTCTTCGTCCCGCTCTATCAGGCGCACTGTCCCGTAGATGCAGTTCACCCGCTGCGATCTGAAGTCGTCGGCAACGGCTTCCATGAAACGGGGAAGCTCGTCGCGCGGCACGTACAGCTCGCTGATCATCTCGCTTCCGCGGCACGCCGAACCGCTTCGGTCGTCGAGTTCGCGGTGATAGTCGTCCAGATACGTGGCGAGCTGATGCGTGTCTGATTCGTAGATCTGGCCGCTCGTCCGCAGGTAGTGTTCGCCGTACCGTTGAAAGGCGGCCGATTTGTCGCAGTGCGCCAGGTGGAGCAGCTCGCGCCAGGCCCCTTCGGTCAGGACGACCTGCCCGTGCGGAATCGGGGTTGACGGATCGATCGGCTGGTGGCACGAGAAGACGCCCCGCCGAAGAAACTCCGGCGAGTCGTTGTCTATGGCGAACTGGAAGTCGCCAAAGGTGAAGCCATTCGTGATCCGGTCCGCGAATGCGTCGGGCAGCTCGTGCAGGTCCAGGATTTCCACGGTGCGCCGAAGCTTCTCCTGGCGCACGAGCCGCAGCCGCACCTGCGTGACCACGCCGAACAACCCGTAACCACCCACTGCGAGGCTGAACAGCTCTGGGTTTTCGTGTCTGCTGCAGCGGAGCGTACTGCCGTCAGCGGTGACTATGGTCAGCGCGTCGACATCATCGACGAACGGTCGCATCGTGAGCCCGCGGCCGTGCACGTTGGCAGCGACTGCACCGCCGATGCTGAGCCTGTCGGCTCCGGTCTGCTTCTGCGCTATCGTCCACAGTCGCTCGGCTCCGCGCTGGCAACTGTGCAGCTCGCGGATCAGCGCCGGCCACTGAATCCCCGCCTCGACCTCCACATGGCCGCATTCCGCATTCAACTCGAGTACGCGGTCCATTCCGGACATGCTGATGACCGTGCCCCCGGAGGCGAACTGCTGGCCGCCCATTGCATGTCTGCCACCGGCCACCGCTACCGCCCGGCCGAGGCCCTCAGCCCGGCGCAGTGCCGTCGCAACCTCCTCAGCCGATCGCGGTCGAACCACTTCCGCCACCAGGGTCGGGTTGAGCTGCGAGTGGATGTCGTTGAGGAGTACTGGCTGCGGGGGGCGGTCGCGCGGACGCGTCGCCGCGAGGATCTGAGTTGCCATGATGCCGGGCTGGTCGAGGTTCACGACCAAGCTCGGCTGCGGCGGGAGGCGTGAGTATCGTGAGGATTACGTAGTATTCACCGGCGGTTACGTAGTCTCACGCTCCCTTCACCCATAGCCTGACAGCTACCACCAGAAGAAAGACAGCGAACAATCGCCTCAGAACCTGGGGTGGCAGCTGTACGGCGAGTCGCGCGCCGAACCATGCGCCAAGGAAGAGGCCGAGTGCGAGCAGCAGTGCTGCCCTGATGTTCACGTGCCCGTGACGCCAGTACTCCCAGGCACCGAGCGCACCGACTGGCAGGAGCAGCGCGCCGAGTGAGGTTCCGGTCGCGCTGGTTGCCGACATCTTTGCCAGGATTATGAGCGCTGGTACGATGACAAGCCCGCCGCCGATCCCGAACATCCCTGCGAGAACACCGGCTGCAAGGCCGATCCCAATGAACATGCCGATCATGCCGCAGCCTCCTTGTTGAGTGGTGCGTAGGGTTCATGCAGCTGAACGGGAGAATGCCTGCGCGTGCGGATGTTGATCGCTTCGACAAAAACCGAGAAGCCCATCGCGAAGTAGATCATCCCCTTGGGGATGTGCCTCTCTATTCCCTCCGCGATCAGGTTGACACCTATGAGCAGCAGGAAGCTGAGCGCAAGAACCTTCACGGATGGATGCCGGTTTACGAAAGCCGCGAGCCGTTCGGCGAAGATGAGCATCACGATGATGGCCCCAAGAACTGCGGCGATCATCACCGGCACCTCATCGACCATACCGACAGCCGTTATCACCGAATCCAGGGAGAACACAACGTCGAGAATGAGGATCTGACCTATTACGGCCATGAAGGACGTTGCTGCCTTCTCCGACCTGTGTCCTTCCGGGCCCTCCAGCCGCTGATGGATCTCATGCGTGCTCTTGGCGATGAGGAAGAAGCCACCGACGATGAGTATCAGGTCACGCCCCGAGATCTCGTTGTCCAGAACCTCGAACAGCGGCGTGGTGAGTCGGATCATCCAGGCCAGTGAGAGCAGCAACAGAACCCGTGTCACGGCGGCCAGCGTCAGTCCGAGTCTGCGGGCGCGTGCCTGCTGCTCCACGGGCAGCTTCCCCGCGAGGATGACGATGAAGATGATGTTGTCGATCCCGAGGACGATCTCGAGACTGAGGAGAGTGGCAAACGCGATCCACGTCTGCGGGGAGCTCAGCAGGTCGAGCATTCAGCGGCCCAGGTTTCCGGGAGGTGTTGTGCGTCAGGCGATACCCTGACGTATGGCTGTCAGCGTCCGCTCGGCGAAGATGTCGATCTCGTCGAGCGTGGTGTAGACGTTCGGTGTGATCCGTACTCCGCTGAACTCCGGATGCACGATGGGTGTCGTCACGATCCGGTGCTTGTCTATGAGCCAGGCCTGAAGTCGGATCGGGTCGAGTCCGGATACCGAAAAGAGCCCGATCCCTCCCGCCTGTGCAGGGTCGTCAAGCGGGGTGAGTACCCGCACCCGCTCGTTCTCCACAAGCAGACGACGTGCCCAGCGGTCGCGCAGGAAGCGTAGCCGCGCTGCCTTCCGCTCACCCCCAATCCCGCGATGGAAGGCGAGAGCCGCTGCGATCGCGTTGTGGTTGGCCGCAGGGTGAGTCCCGATCTCCTCGTACTTCCGGATGTTCTCGTCCATTTCGGGCGGTGCGGCCATCAGTGGCCACAGCGACTTCTGCCTGTCCCTGGCGACGTACAGGAACCCCGTCCCTACCGGAGCAAGCAGCCACTTGTGGAGGCTGGTCCCGTAGTAGTCGCAATCGAGGTCGCTGCGTGAAAAGGGGAAGTGCGCGAAGGCATGCGCGCCATCGACGAACAGGTGGATGCCACGCGGCCGGGCCATCTCCACCAGCTCACGCACCGGCATTATCTGGCCGGTGAGATTGGTGATATGGGTGACTTCAATGACTCTGGTCCGGGGAGTGATCGCCTCGGCGAAGGCATCCAGAATGTGCTGCTTGGATGGCGGTGGGACGGTGAAGGAAACCTCCTTCACCACGATCCCGTCGCGGCGCTCGCGCTGCCGCCACGCGGTGATCATCCGGGGGTAGTTCTGATTGGTGAGCACGACCTCGTCACCGCGGCGAAGATCGAGCCCGAAGATCATGATCTCCTGGGATTCCGAGGCGTTCCGCGTGATCGCCATCTCTTCGGCATCGCATCCGAACTCGCGCGCCAGGTCGCGCCGCACACTTTCGACCCGCGGCTCGAGGATCCGCCACATGTGCTCGACCGGCAGCTCATTGGAGAACCGCAGGTCGCGGATCATTGCTTCGAGCACATGGCTCGGCGTGGGACTCACCCCGCCGTTGTTCAGATTCACCATCGTGCGGTCGGAGTCGAATGCGCGCTGGATCTGAGCCCAGTAGGTTTCGTCGGAGGCGAGCTCTGTTGCCGCGCGGCCGTCCGCCGCCACCTCGGCGTGCAGCACCTGCGTCAGGGCATGAGTGTTGAACCGCGGAGCGACCGCGGTGGCCGCGAGCGCGCCGACGAAGGAGCGGCGGGATATCATGCGCGGCGCCAGGAGGCGATCACGCGCTGATAATGAGGGGCAGGCGCAGAGTTCGCAACGCGTGGCGCCCGTGACGCTGGCACCCGTGACGCGGGGCTGCCGTCACCGGAACCCGTACCTCGCCCGTTACACGACAGGAGGCGTCATTGCCGCGACTGAGAGATGTGGGACGGTTCACGGCGCTGAGAGCCCGGCAGGCGGGGCGGCTGGTTCGCGACGTCTTCCTCCGGAACCGGCCTGCCGATATCGCCGTGTACCGCGGTTACGGATCGACTTCCCGAGCCTATCTCCACGGCCGGGCGCTGGCGAAGCCCAGATATTCGACGGGGAGCGCCGAGGATCCAGGGTGGCGCAATCTCCTGAATACGTACAGGAGGGCACGGAGCAATCCTGTCGCGAATGCGGAACTGCGCGTGGAATTCGAAGGAGCATCACAGCGCCTGACATCCGATGGAGAGGGATTCTTCTCCGTCTGGCTGGACCTTCCGGAACGACGGTCGCGGGATCAGGGATGGCATGACGGCTCCGTCGAGCTCCTGCCCACCGCGCCGGACTCATCTTCCGTCACGGCCGCGGCACATGTGCTCATACCGCATCCGAAGGCTGCGTATGGCGTGATAAGCGACCTGGACGACACGGTTATTCAGTCCCGCGTCACGAACTTCCTGCAGGCAGCGCGCACGGTGATGTTCGGCAACGCGCTGACGCGGCTGCCATTCGAGGGGGTCGCGGAGTTCTACCATGCACTAAACCGGGGGCGCGACAATGAAGCGGAGAACCCGCTTTTCTATGTGTCCAGCAGCCCCTGGAATCTGTACGACGTAATCGAGGATTTCCTTGCGGTGCAGGGAATCCCGCATGGTCCGCTGCTGCTTCGCGACTGGGACTTCTCGCCCCGCGCACTCGCCTCGCACCGGCACCACGCTCACAAGGGTGAGGCCATCCGCGAGATCATGGGTACTTATCCTTCGCTGCCCTTCATCCTCATCGGCGACAGCGGACAGCAGGATCCAGAGATCTATCATCAGGTAGTGCACGACTTTCCTGATCGGATTATCGCCGTCTATGTCAGGGATGTTGTGCGGACCGCTGAGCGGGAGCAGGCAATCGCCGCGCTGGCGCATGAGGTCGAGCTCGCCCGCTCATCGCTGTTGCTGGTGCACGATACCCGCGTGGCGGCAGTGCACGCTGCCGAACGCGGCTGGATCGCTGACGACGAAGTTGATGCAGTTGCGCGTGAGGCTGCGGCCGACTCGGGTGCGGCACCGGGGAAGAAACCGGTGCCGCTCTAGAGCGTCAATTACCGCTTCGCGTACACCGAGGTAGTACCGCTCTTCGTGAAGGCGATCACGTCGTACGGCTCTGTGTAGGTGTACTCCATTCCCGGGGAGCCGACGGGCATTCCAGGCACGGCAATACCAGCGATGTCCGGTTTCTCCGCGAGCATCTTCCTGATCAGGTCAGCCGGAACATGGCCTTCCACGACGTAGCCGCCGATCTCGGCCGTGTGACAGGAGGCGAGTGATCGCGGCACGCCGTATCGCGCCTTGACCGCGTTCAGGTCGGTGACGTTGTGGGCCTCAGCGGTGAAGCCCGCGGCGCGGATGTGGTCCACCCACTTTGCGCAGCAGTCGCAATTGGCATCCTTGTAAACGACAGCCGTGAGCACGGCATCTGCCCGCGCTGTGGCTGGCGCTGCGCCGTCGCCGGCGGACGCCGCCGCCAGGCCTGACGAGTGCGGCATGGGCGCCATTGCAACGTTCCCCTGCTGAGTGCCCGCTGCGCCGTCCGCGTCCGCGGTTGACCCTGCGCACGCGGCAAGGAGAAGCGTGGCGGGAATGAACAGGCAGTAGCGTG
>CAZOAT010000088.1:0-10095 GCA_964577965.1 uncultured Gemmatimonadaceae bacterium
CTTCGTTCCAGACCGAGTTCCGGGTCGCGTACGACGACAGGAACCTTTACGTCTTTGTGCGGATGTTCGACCCGCACCCTGACAGCATCATGCGCGCGCTGTCGCGCCGGGACGTGCGCGGTCCATCGGATCAGGTCAAGGTGATGATCGACTCGTACCATGACCGGCGCAGCGGCTACGAGTTCGCGGTGAACCCGGACGGCGTCAAGCGCGACTACTCGATGAGCAACGATGGCAACGAGGACATCAGCTGGAACGGCATCTGGGACGTGGCCACGCAGATAGATTCACTCGGCTGGACGGCCGAGTTCCGGATCCCGCTCTCGCAGCTCCGGTATGCCCGCTCCGCGGAGAACACGTTCGGTCTGGGCATCTGGCGTGACATCGAGCGGTACGCGGAGCGGACGAGCTGGCCGCTGTACAATCCGGAGCGGAGCGGTCTCTCCTCACAGCTTGGCACGCTCGCGGGGTTGCGGGGGCTGACCGACGACCGGCGCTTCGAAGTCATCCCGTACGTGGTGACGCGCAACGTGCAGCGAGTGCGTCCTGGGCCGACGTACGGACGCAGCAGCGAGATGAGCATCGGCGGCGATCTGAAGGTCGGACTCACGCCGAACATTACGCTCGACGCGACGATCAACCCCGACTTCGGCCAAGTCGAAGCGGATCCTTCGGTCGTGAACCTCACCGCGTTCGAGACGTTCTTCTCCGAGCGCCGGCCGTTCTTCATGGAAGGGACCGGGTTGTACCGGTTCTCGCTCAATTGCTACATCGTGGTGGACTGCAGCACGAACGAGGGGCTGTTCTACTCACGGCGCATCGGGCGCGCGCCAGCGCTGCGTGGGCTGTACGGAGACGTGGACACTCCGACTTCGACGACGATCGCCGCCGCCACAAAGCTTACCGGTCGGACTGCGAGAGGCCTGGCCTTCGGACTTCTCGATGCCCTGACGACCGAGGTGACCGGCACCGACGGTCGCACCGTCGAGCCGCTCACCAACTATGCGGTGCTCCGCGGTCAGCAGGATCTGCGCGGCGGTGATGCCGACTTCAGCGTTATCGCCACGGCAGTCAACCGGTCGGTCGATCAGTGGACTGATCCGTTCATGCACAAGTCGGCGTACGCCACAGGCGCCACGTTCAGGAATCGCTTCTCGAACCGGCGCTACGAGGTGGCCGGTCTCTTCGCCGCGTCGCGCGTGGAGGGGAATGAGGCGGCCATCTATCGGACGCAACGGAGTCCGGTGCACTACTACCAGCAGCCCGGCGACGAACTCGAGGTCGATTCAAGCCGCACGTCACTCTCGGGCTACTCGGCGCAGCTCAAGTTCGGCAAGTACGGCGGAGGAGTCACTCGCTTCGAGACCAGTGTGGTGCGGCAGTCCGCGGGCTTCGAGGTGAACGATCTCGGGTTCCTGCGGCGGGCGGACATCACCGACTGGAGCACGTGGGCTGCGCTCTCGTCGCGGAACGCCAACAAGGTATGGCGGTGGGCGCAGCTGAACGGCAATCACTGGGAGACGTGGAACACGTCGGGCACACGACTGCAGAACGCGGTGAACTTCAACGGTCACATGGGGCTGCACAACAACTGGGACATTCACCTCGGCGGCACGGTGGACAGGCTGACGGCCAGCTATTCAGACCGCGCCACGCGCGGCGGCCCGGTGCTGCGCATGTCGCGCGGTTTTTTCCCCTGGGGCGGGTTCAATACCGACAGTCGAAAGCGCATTTCAGGTGGCTTCTGGGTCAACCTGGCTCGGTGGGACGAAGGAAAGTCGAGGGGCTCGAGCCTGGATCCGTACTTGAACTTCCGGTTCTCGCCGCAGTTCCAGCTCAACCTCGGCGCCGGGTTCAGCCACGATCGAAACAACACACAGTGGTTTGGCAACTTCGTCGATGACGCCGACGCCACTCATTACACGTTCGCGCACCTGGATCAGCGAACGACGTCGATGAACGTGCGGCTGAACTACACCATGACGCCGAACCTCACGTTCGAGCTGTATGGACAGCCATTCGTCTCGAAGGGTACGTACTCCGACGTTCGCGAGATCAGCGCGACGCCGGGTGCGGATTCCTACGACGACCGGTTCCAGCCGTACGCGCCGCCGGAAGACACGCAGCTGCGCTTCAAGGTGACGGAGCTGAAGTCGAACGCAGTCGTGCGGTGGGAGTATCGGCCGGGCTCGACGCTGTTCGTCGTCTGGCAGCATGGGCGGCGCGGTCCGGGACCCAACGACGACTTCGGCCAGGGCTGGACGCGCGACTACCGGGATCTGTTCGCGCTGCACCCGGACAACACGTTTCTTGTGAAGGTGGCGTACTGGCTGAACAGGTAGCGAGACCGTCGTAACGAGACGCGGCCGCTGATGAGGCGCCCCTCGGCCTCAGTCTGCTGCTGTTGCGTCGCGAGTTCCGGCGGCGCCTGGCGCCGCTCAGGGAGCGGACATCGCTGGCGGCGTGGCGATCAGAGTGAGCCACGACCGCTCTCAACTCCCCATCGCGCCGTTCAGAGCCGTTCGCGGTTACCTACTGCTGAGGCAGCTCCCGCTTCACCGGAGAAATCCTGCCCCACGCAATTTATGGTCGGACACACCTGCCACATCCAGAATTCGCTCGAAACGTGCATCATCGCGAAGCGTGTCGAACGCCCGCACGCTCAGGATGACGCGGAATCGCGGCTCCCGCTCCTCGAGCCCCCGCTCCAGCAGATCGAGCGCGCCACCGCGTTCTCCGAGCCATGCCAGGTAGAACGCCCGCCAGAAGTCGTTGTCGAAGGCGGCGGTGCGCGCCGCGGCGACCGCTGCATCGCGCTCCCGCGGATTGCGCGGCTGGCGAGTGACAAGGGCAGCGTGCTCCGCCGAAATGCCGACGCGCTCGAGAGTCTGACGCGCGAGCTCGTTCCTGCCCTGCTCCAGATATACCCGGGCCAGATGAAAGTACGCGTTCGCGAACCGCGGATCGATTTCGATGGCACGCTGCAGCTCCGTTTCAGCGTCGCTGTACCTCCCGAGCGCAGCAAGCGGGAATGACAGGACCATGCGGCTGACCGCCGAGAACGGATCCAGATTGACGGCCTTTCGGCCGATGGCGATGGATTCCTCGTATCGGCCGACCTGATTCAGCAGCTCGCCGTACCATTGCAGCGCCGAGGCGTAGTTCGGATCGAGGCTGATCGCCTTGCGGTACTGTTCATATGCCCCGCGGTAGTCCCACCTCTCGTGCAGGATGAGTCCCAGCGAGGCGTAGCCTTCCGCGAGAGTGCTGTCGATCTCGATGGCTCGGAGCGCTGCGTTCTGTGCACGCGCTTGAGCTTCCCCAGGCGACGGCGTTGCCAGGCCGTAGGTCTGGAAAAGGACATACGAATCCGCGAGCCCTGAATACGCGCGGGCGAACGCCGGATCGAGCTCGATCGCCTGCTGGAAATTCTCGACTGCGCGCTCGAGCGCTGAGCCACGTTGCTTCCACAGGTGGCGTCCGAGCAGATATTTGTCGTATGCCGCGACGCTGGTGCTCGAAGGTCGTCGCAGCGCCGTTCGCTGACTTGGCAGGAGCCGCAGTCGTACTGACTCAGTAACCCTCTCGGCAATCTCGTTCTGCAGGGCGAACACCTGTGCCAGCGTGCCCTCGTACGGCTCGCCACCCCAGACCTGAGCAGCGTTCGACACGCGAATGAGCTGCGGGATCACTCGCACGATGCTCTCGCCGGATGCTGTGCGCGCCCACCTGACACTGCCGTCGAGCACGTAGTCCGCATTCAGCTGGCGGCCGATCTCACGCGGAGCAGCTCCGGCATTCCTCAGGTGCGCTGCGCTGCTTCGCCCAATGACCGCCAGTCCGTTCACCCCGACGAGCTTGTTACCTATTTCCTCGGCGATCCCGTCGGCGAAGTACTGATCTGCAGCGGGACCGAGATTCTCGAACGGCAGTACAGCGAGCCTGACTTCGGTCGGGGGACGCCCGAGCGAGCGAGCCACGATCACGCCGCCCACTACGATCAGCACGACGAGCGCTGCTGCGGCAATCGCCACTCCGGATTGCCATGCGCGCTTCCTGGGCGCTGGCGAGTGCGTCGCAGCGCTTATCTCGGATGAGACTAGACTCAGCTCCTTCAAGAGGTCCTGTGCCGACTGCGGCCGGGCAGCAGGATTCTTCTCGAGACACCGCATCACGAGCGAAGTGAGCCGCTTCGGCAATACCGGCTCGAGATCAGCGAGCGGGACCGGCGGTTCAGTGGCGTGAGCGACGACCAGGGCGGCCGCGGTCTTTCCGGCAAATGGCGGCCGGCCCGCAAGCAGCTCGTACGCTACGGCACCGAAAGAGTAGATGTCGGCGCGATAGTCGGTGGACGGGTCGCCTGTCGCCTGTTCCGGCGCCATGTAGACCGGCGTTCCAAGCGCGAGTCCTGCGGAGGTAAGCCCCGTCTGCATGCGAGTAGCTACGCCCAGCGCCTTGGCGATGCCAAAGTCGGTTACGAGTGCGTGGTGCTGAGTCAGGAGAATATTCCCCGGCTTGATATCCCGGTGAACGACTCCCTTCTGATGCGCGTAGTCCAGGGCCTCGCCCACGTCGCGGAGAATGTTCAGCGCCTCCGCCGGTGAAACCCTGGTCCTTTCCAGCCGCTCGCGCAGCGACTCGCCCTGAACAAAGGGCATCGTGTAATAGGGCAAGCCGTTTGCGCCGCCGGCCGTCAGCAGGGGGACGATGAGCGCATGCTGCAGCCTTGCCGCCACCTGGATCTCGCGTTGAAACCGTTCCGCGCTTACTCCCGCCGCGAGCTCGGGTGCCAGTACCTTGATGACGATTTCACGCTCGAGCGACTTGTCGGTGGCCACGAATACACGTGACATCCCACCACCGCCGAGCTCACGCTCGATCCGGTAGCTGCCGCCGAGCGTCTGCTGGAGAGTGTCGCGGATATCTGACATCAATGTTGAGGCGAAGTTACGCCTGCTTTGCACGGGCCGCAAAGACTCCCGTTCGTGCCGCGTTCAGCCACCCCGTGGATCAGTTGTGAAGCTGGCGCACTGGCTTAACAGACAGACCGCGCGCCTCGCCACTCCCGTGGTCCGTCCAGCATCTTTAATCTCTGTGACAGCAACGCTATCCAGCCTCGATCAGGCATTGACGGGCCGATACTCCATTGAGCGTGAGATCGGCGCCGGTGGCATGGCGCTCGTATATCTGGCCATGGACCTCAAGCACCGTCGGCCGGTCGCCATCAAGGTGCTGCGTCCCGAGCTCGCGGCCACAATCGGCGGAGATCGGTTCATACGGGAGATCGAGTTCGCCGCCCGGCTCAGTCACCCGCACATCCTGCCGCTGTTCGACTCCGGCGCCGCGGGCGATCTGCTGTATTACGTCATGCCGTTCGTCGCCGGCGAATCGCTGCGCGGCAGACTGACGCGCGACCACAAGCTGCCGGTCGAAGACGCGTTGCGGCTGACGAGAGAAGTCGCCAGCGCTATCGGCTTCGCTCATCAGCACGGGATCGTTCATCGCGACATCAAGCCCGAGAACATCCTTCTCGCAGACGGTATAGCGCTTGTCGCCGACTTTGGCATCGCGCGTGTTCTCCAGGCCGCTGAGGGGGAAACCACCGGCACCAACATGACCGCCGCCGGCTTCGCACTGGGGACACCTGCCTACATGAGTCCCGAGCAGTTCACCGCGGACGACGTTGACGCCCGCGCCGACATCTACTCGCTCGGGTGCGTTCTGTATGAGATGCTCGCTGGCGAACCGCCGTTCACCGACACATCGACGCAGGTGCTTCTCCGCAAGCACCTGACCGCTCAGCCGCGTGCGCTGAATGAGATCCGGTCCGAGATTTCCAGGGGGATCGCGCGAGTCGTGGCGAAGGCGCTGGCGAAGGATCCAGACGACCGGTTCCCGAGTGCCGCGTCATTTGCCGAGGCCATCGCCACCGTCACCACCGGCGGCACGACGCCGCCGGAGTTCACCACCTCGACCGGACTGAACAACCTCCCGCGCGAGCGGACGCACTTCATCGGGCGTGAGCGCGAAGTGGCCGAGTGCGCACGGCTGCTCGAGGAGACACGCCTCCTCACGCTTACAGGCATCGGCGGATCGGGGAAAACGCGCCTCGCGCTGCGCGTTGCCGAGAACGCGCTTTCCAGCTTCCCCGACGGAGTGTGGTTCGTGGACCTGGCCGCGCTCGCCGATCCGCAGCGTGTCGCGGCCACTGTAGCCGACGCCCTCGGTGCGCACGAAGCTCCTGACAAACCCATTACGGACATTCTCGTGGCCCGGCTGCGCGGCCGGCGCACACTCCTGGTGCTGGATAATTGCGAGCATCTGCTGGACGCCACGGCCGAACTCGCTGACACGCTGCTCGCCGCCGAAGAGGGCGTCAGTTTCATCGTCACCAGCCGGGAAGGGTTGGGTGTCGAGGGTGAACGGCAGTTCGCGGTGCGCTCGATGAACGTGCCACCGTCTTCCGGTGCCGACATCCACGTGGTCGAGGAGTCTGACGCGGTGAAGCTGTTCGTCGATCGTGCCCGCGCGGTTCGTGCGGACTTCTCAATCGGACCGCACAATGCCGCGGCAATCGCCGAGATCTGCCGCCGGCTCGATGGGATTCCGCTGGCCCTGGAGCTCGCAGCCGCGCGGGTGAGAGTGCTCTCCGTCGAGCAGATCCGCTCGAAACTCGACGACCGTTTTCGCCTGCTCACCGGCGGCCGCTCGGCAGTGCCACGCCAGCAGACGCTTCTCGCCACGATCCAATGGAGTTACGAGCAGCTGCCCGACGAGGAACAACGGATCCTGCGTGCCCTGTCCGTGTTCGCCGGCGGATGGAGGCTGGAAGCCGCGACGGCAATCGCGGGCGCAGATGCGGACGAGTTCAAGGTGCTCGATGTGCTGGCCCGGCTTGTGGACCGCTCGCTTGTGCTGGTCGAGCACGCGAGTGCTGACGAAACGCGGTACGCGATGCTGGAGACTGTGCGCCAGTACGGGCTGGAGCGCCTCGTGGAACGGGGCGAATCAGACGCGGCGCGCGCGCGTCACTTCGAGTTCTTCGCTGCGAAGGCCGAGCGGTTTCATGCCGAGCGGTTCGTGCGCGAAGAGTTCTGGATACGCCGCTTGACCAGGGAGCACGACAACCTGAGGGTCGCACTGTCGTTCGTGCGCGGAACCGATCCGGAGCGGTATCTCGAGATGGTCGGTGCGCTCGCCTACTTCTGGTGGGGACGTTCGCAGATGACCGAAGGGCGTGAGCACATCGAGGCTGCGCTGGCGCTGACGTTGCCTTCTCCGGCCCGGCCAGCGCGAGCGCGTGCCCTGCAGGGGCTGGCCATGATAGCCGCGAACCAGGGCGACGCCGCCATCGCTCGGAAGGCGATGGAGGAAGGTCTCGCGATGTGGCGTGAGCTTGGCGATCCGGTCGGCATCGCCGTCTCACTCGAAGCACTGGGCTGGGCCCAGTTTTTCGCCAGTGAGGACCCGGAGGCGCTCGCGACGTTCGAGGAGTTGCTGCGCATCGTCGAACAGCTGGATGATCCGGTCATGCTGAACAGGGCGAGGCTCGCGCTCGGACAGGCACTCGTAGCATTCTCACGAACCAGCGAGGCTCGCGTACTTGCGGAGAAGGTGCTCGACTTCGCGCAGGCGGTTGGCGACCCTCGTTCAGAGCATTCCGGGTTCCATTTTCTGGCGGACTGCGCGCTCATCGAGGGCAACTGTGAGGAGAGCCTCGGCTACTATCGGCAGAGCCTGCTGCAGGCCGAAGCGATCGGCGCGCGCTTCGAGGTGACCGCCGAACTGGAAGGAATCGCGATGTCGCTCGCCGGACTCGGTGAGCACTCCACGGCGGTTCGGCTCGTTGCCGCTTCGCGCGCCGAGTGGGTGCGACTTGGTGTGAACCTCAGCATCCGGTTCTGGGATGAGTTGCACGAGCGGTATATGGACTCGGCCCGGGGCGCGTTGGGTGCGGTCGCCGCTGAGGAGGCAGAGCGGGCGGGTCGGGCGATGACCCTGGAGACTGCAGTTGTGGAGGCGATGGCCGTTTCTGCGGCGTTTGTCAGGGATCCGGCGAACTCGGAGCGATTGGCCCCGCACGCGGCCCAATGATTCGTCGGCCGCCGAATGGTGTGGGACGTGAAACGGGAGGAGACACGGTCATCGAGGGATCATGGGGATGTGCTGTCGGATTCAGCTCCTCACAGCCAGCCTTTCAGGATTGCGTCGAGATCCACCGAAGCGGCGAGGAAGCAGGAGTGCCCGTGCCCGCGCAGAACGATCATGGTGGCGTCCCGAATACGCGCGGCCATCAGGGCCGCCTGTTCGACGGACGGGATGAGATGATCCTCGTCCGCTGCGAGGAGCAGCGTGGGCGCTCGAAGCTCCGGCAACTTCTCACGGAGGTCGTATCGCGTGAGGATGCCAAGGCGGCTGAGATAGCCTCGCCGCGTCGTTCGGGCGGTCAGCGTGAGAAAGCGCCGGACGTCGTCGCGGTGAGTGTGGCGCGAATGGAGACGCAGCGCGGTCACGCGGCGCACGATCCGCATGGCCCCCCACGGAATCATCCGAATACCCAGCCTTGCGAGGTGCAGACGGTGCTGCGGCCGGAAGAAGGGGAACGTATTCAGCAGCACCAGCGCGCGCACGAGCTCCGGGTGGCGGAGCGCGGCGCTCATCGCCAGGGTGCCGCCGAACGACTCGGCGACCAGGACGGCCGGCTCGCCGGACGGCGAAATCGTCTGGAGCACGCGGACGAGATCGGCAACGAGCGTTTCCATGCGACCGGCGTCGTCGCGCAGCGCGTATGTGGCTACACGGAATCGGCGCGTCAGCGCCGGCACCTGGCGATAGAACAGCTCGCCGGTCCCGTCCATGCCGGGTACATATACGAGCGGCGGACCGACGCCCACGACGCGCAAGCGCGCGTCGTAGTCGAGCGGTGCCAGCCCGGTTGCTTCAGCGAATGGTTGCGACATCGAGTGGCCTGTGCAGAATGATACCGTGGGGGCCGCGCCGGCCGCGGCCTGGCGCGGCCGAGCGCGCGTGATCTGGGCGATCGTGACGGTCTTTTTCGTGGAAAGCGTGATCCTGAGTCTCGCGGTTCTGCCCGCGGTCGCCTTCTGGACATGGCATTCCCGCTGGACCGGCGTGGACGCGTGGGCGCGGATCCTGTTTCTGTCCATGGCATTCGTGCCGGCGTACCTGCTGTTCGCTTTCGGGCTCATCGTGTACTCCGCCCTGGCAACGCGCGCCCTCGGTTGGCGCACGCGAGCGGGGCTCGAGACGCGGATCGAGGACTTCGACTGGCCGCTGCTGGACTGGGCCCGGTATCTCGTCACCACGCACGTCGTGCGTCTCTTCGCCGGCGCCGTATTCCGCTCCACTCCCGTGTGGACCCTCTATCTGCGACTCAACGGGGCGCGGATCGGGCGCGGAGCATGGGTGAACAGTCTCTCGTGCATGGATCACAATCTCCTCGATCTCGGCGACGGCGCCGTGATCGGGTCGAACGCGTACGTGTCGGGCCATGTGGTGGAGGCGGGCATGCTCAAGACGGCGCGGGTGCGTATTGGACGGCACGCCACGATCGGCATCAACAGCGTCGTGGGAATCGGCGCCGACATCGGCGACGGCGCGCAGGTCGGGGCGCTGAGCGTGGTTCCAAAGGGCGCCCGGCTGGAGCCCGGCGGCGTGTACGCCGGCGCTCCCGTACGACTGATCGCGTCCGGAGCAAAGTAAGCGCGTCATCCGCTCACCTGAGTGCGTCTGCCGTGCGCGCATCCGTTCAATGGCTGGCGCTGGAGCTCGGTGGTGAATCTTCGTGGCCGGCCTTACGTAGTGATATCCAGCCGCAACTACGCGGCAGCGTGGAGGACAGCGATGAGAATACTCTGGAATCTGGTGAAGGTCGCGATCGTGCTGGCTGTGGCGATCCCGCTGGCGATCATAGTCCTGGCTACGGCGCTCGGCCTCTTCGGCGCGCTGCTCGGCCTTGCCATTGTGGCGCTCAAGCTCGCGGTACTCGCCCTGATCGTCTGGGGAGCGTATCGCGTAGTCAAGGCTCTGTTCCGTCGGGGCGGGGAACGATCACGTGCGGACGAGTCACGACAA
>CAZOAT010000089.1:0-9925 GCA_964577965.1 uncultured Gemmatimonadaceae bacterium
GACGACTCTCACTGAAGCGGGCTACGTCGGCGAGGACGTCGAGAACATCCTCGTGCGCTTGCTCCAGGCTGGCGACTTCAACGTCGCCGAGTGCGAGCGCGGCATCGTCTACATCGACGAGATAGACAAGATCGCGCGCAAGTCGGAGAACCCAAGCATTACGCGCGACGTCTCCGGCGAAGGCGTGCAGCAGGCGCTGCTCAAGATCATCGAGGGGACGATCGCTTCCGTCCCGCCGCAGGGCGGCCGCAAGCATCCGCAGCAGGAGTATATCCAGATCAACACGAAGGACATCCTGTTCGTCTGCGGCGGCGCTTTCGACGGTCTGGAGAAGATCATTGAGGCGCGAACCGGGCGGCGGCAGATCGGTTTTAACCTTGGCACACGGCAGCGCGGCGAAGGCGTCTCCCCGTTCAACGAAGTGGAGCCGGACGATCTGCTCCGGTACGGGCTCATTCCCGAGCTCGTCGGACGCCTGCCGGTTACCGTGGCACTCGATGCACTGGATGAGTCGTCGCTCGTGCGAATCCTGAAGGAGCCGAAGAACGCGCTGACCAAGCAGTACACCAAGCTGTTCGGGCTCGAGGACGTGAAGATCACCTTCGAGGAAAGCGCACTCGCCGCCATCGCCGGCAAGGCGCTGAAGCGCGGCACGGGTGCCCGCGGCCTGCGCGCGATTCTGGAGGAGACGCTGCTCGAGGTGATGTTCGACCTGCCGAGCCGCGACGACGTGGTCGAGGTAAAGGTGACGGAGTCGTGCATACTCAACGGCGCTCCGCCACTCCTTGAGATCTCGCCCATCAGACAGAAGAAGGAAGCGTAGCCGAGCCACGTGACGATCGGCCGCTGGTCGTGCGGTCGGTCGAGTTCATCGGTCCGATGGCCAGCGCAGGCGGCTGGCGACCCGAGAACATCCTACCGGAAATAGCGTTCGCCGGCCGCTCCAACGTCGGCAAATCCTCGCTGATAAACCGGCTGCTTGGCAGGCGCACCGTGGCACGGGTGAGCCGCACGCCGGGTAGAACACGGGAGATCAACTTCTTCCGGATCAATGACCAGTTCGTACTCGCGGACCTGCCGGGCTATGGGTATGCCCGGATCTCGAAGGAGCGCCGCGCAGCGTGGGGACCGCTCATCGAGGGGTATCTGCACGGTAGCCCGGCGCTGCGGGGAGTCGTGCAGCTGATGGACATCCGCCGGGATCCCTCGGAGGATGACCTGACGATGCTCGGATTCCTCGGCTCGCTCGACGTGCCCGGAGTTGTAGTCCTCACGAAGGCGGATAAGTTGAGCCGCACCGCGGCCGCTGCGCGGCACAAGGAGATCGCCTCGGAGCTCGACCTGCCGGAGGATCAGATTATCCCGTTCAGCGCTGAGACCGGTCAGGGACGCGACGAGCTCGCCTGCACTGTCGAGCAGCTGGTGGCGCAGCCATGACTCCCGATAACACCTTTCTGCTGCTGAGCCGCCAGATGCTGCTGGTTTCGGTAGCTGCCGCGATGGCCTGTGCTCCACCCGCCGCGAGCGGGAACGCGACCACGCCGGTCACGGTGGCGGACACTATGGCGGCGGGGCTCATCCCGCCGGGTTTCGGCACTCTCCGCCAGGATGAGATCGCGATCCGGCTGCAGCCACCCGGGCTCGTCGTCCGTGCAATACCGCTGGAGGAGTCGCTCATCCGCCTTCTCACCCCCGACTCGTACCGTACGCTCCACGACCTGCGCATGAGCACCGCCAGCCGGCTCGCAGGCGTCGCCCAGCGGCTTGGGGGCCGTGCGGTCGAGCCCTGGCTCGTGTCGTTTTTCGGGGTTGAGCCGGACGTGCGGTTCAGCCCGATGGACCTGATCGTGACCAGCGCAGGGCGGGATTTTCGTCCGCTGGAGGTCGTGCCTCTCAGTGCCGGCTTCGGCGAGCAGCGCCTGCGCCAGCGGGAAACGCAGACTGCGGTATTCGTGTTCGAGGCTGACATCGACGTGGACCAGCCGCTGTCGCTCACGTTCATGAACGAGCGGAGCGACGTATGGGAGCATGTGCTGCCGCGGATCGAGCGGGAGCGTGCGCTGGTCCGGGCGCGCGCATCCAGGACAACGCCGTAACGGCGGCGATCAGCGGTTAGCGGCGACCGAATAGATTTCGTCACCCACCCGTACGGGTCCTGCCATGGCACTACTTCCATTGCGACCGCTTACAGAACGCGCCAACGAATCTCTCACAACGCAGTGGCTGGAGCGTGTCGAGAGCGCGCTGAGCGGCCCTGAAAGTGGCTGGCCGGTGTTGTGCCGGCAGACGCTGTGCGAGATCAGCTATCCCGCATACGCGTCAGACTGGGAGGCAGCAGTCGGCGATGACAAGCTGCCACTCGGCACGCGGCTGGCGCTCAGCGTGTTGGACCCGCGCAACGTCACGCTCGAGCCGGAATACTACGCCGAGTGCGATGACGTGAAGTTCCAGCGGGTGAAGCCGCTCCTGTGGCTGTGGTACTCCTTCGATCGCACCGCGCTCGGCGGTCAGAACGTGGACCTCGGCGTGCGGCTCCGCCGGATGCTGGCGCCGCGGATTTTCCGCAGCTGTGGTGAGAACTTCAAGGCGTTTCAGCACGTGGAGTTCTCGTTCGGATACAACATGGACGTCGGCGACAACGTCGTGGTGCACAGGCACGTGCTGCTCGACGACCGCGGTGGGATCACACTCGGCAACGGAGTCTCCATAGCGGATTACGCCAACATCTACAGCCACACACACAGCATAGTGGACCAGCGAGACGTTACGGACGCGCTGACGCGGCTGGATGAGGGCGTGCGGATCACCTATCACGCCACGGTACTCGCAGGCGTGCACGTGCATGAGCACTCGATGGTCGGCGCGATGGCGGTGGCCACCAAGGACGTACGCGCCTACCACGTCAACGTGGGGATCCCGGCCAAGAGTGTGCGGGTGAAGCCGAACGCGCCGCCGGAAGCGTATGTCCTCACCACTGTCAAGAAGGCAGCGACCAGCGACTAGCTGCCGCTAAATCACTCGGAGGACATCCTCAACAGGCCCGGCGTCTCCAGTCATGAGAAGCGAGGAAATCGCGCTCAGCGCGTCCCTCGATCTCGGCCAGATGAACCGCCCAAGCGCTTCTTCAACGCTCAGCCACTCGTGCCGCTGATGCTCCGGGGAGAGGCGCACAGTATCGCGCACAACCACGGCTGCGAACACTACCGACAGCTGCACCGACCCCCAACTGTGCAGATAGAATGGCTGCACCGTGGCGTTGTATAACCGATCCGCCGTCAAACCGGTCTCCTCGCGCAGCTCCCGGAGTGCCGCTTCCTCGGGTCGCTCCCCCCGCTCGATCCGGCCGTGCACCGTCTCCCAGGCCTGCGGACAGCGGGTGTCGTCCGCACGCTGCAGCACCAGCACACGCCACTCGTCCGCCACGCGCCTGAGAACGTAAACGTCCACCACTCCCGCGATGACGGGCGTGGGAGTATCTGCGGATCCAGTCGTGTCGCTCACCGCTGAATCATACGGGGCTTCACCGGGCTCCGCCTCGTCCCTTCTCTCCACTACGCGGCGAAGCTCCTCTTCGGTCGTGTCGCCCGACTCGACATGGACCTGCCCGGCTTCCCACAGCGGGAGTGCGCCATCGCGCCGCGCCACGGCCGCCAGGGTCTCAGGGCTGCATCCCTCGGAGATCGCCCGCTCGAGGCCTGGAGTGGAGAGCACGACCTCAGCGATCGCAATCCGGCCCGCGTAGCCACGCCCCGAGCAGACCTGGCAGCGTCCTCCACCGGCAGTCCGCCCGCGCCGACAGACAGCACACACGCGGCGCAGCAGGCGCTGCGCGAGAATCCCGCGCAGCGCCGCGGAGATCTTCTCCCGCTCGACGCCCAGATCGAGAAGACGCATCACTGCCGTACTCGCGTCGATCGTGTGCAGGGTGGCGAAGACGAGATGGCCGGTGAGCGCGGCCTGGATCGCTATCGCGGCTGTCTCCCGGTCGCGCACTTCACCGATCAGCACTATGTCGGGATCCTGGCGGAGGATCGTGCGCAGCGCGGACGCGAAGGTGAGCCCGGCCTTCTCGTTCACCTGGACCTGCACGATGCCCGGAATCCGATACTCCACCGGGTCCTCGACCGTGATGATGTTCACCCCGCGTTGCTGGAGCTGGCGCAGCATCGCGTACAGCGTCGTCGTCTTGCCGGAGCCGGTGGGCCCGGTCGCGAGAATCAGCCCATCGCGGACGTCGAGCAGCCGCCTGATGCGGCGCGCAGCGTCGGTCGTGAATCCGAGGGAATCGAGAGTGCGCGCGGTCTCGCGCTGGTCGAGTATGCGGATCACGACCTTCTCACCATGCGCGACCGGAAGCGTCGAAACCCGCAGGTCCATCCGCGTCCCGTTCAGCTCGATCTTTGCGCGACCGCCCTGCGGACGCAGCCTGTCGGCGATGTCGAGCCGCGACATGATCTTGATCCGCGAGATGAGCGGAACGGCGACGGCACGTGGGATCGTCATCGCCTCCCGCAGCACACCGTCTACGCGATAGCGCACCGCCATTCCGCGCTCACCCGGTTCCAGATGGATGTCGCTTGCCCGCGCGGTAATTCCGTCTGCGATCACCTGATCGACGAGCCGCACAATCGGCTGCTCGGCGTTCCCCGGTTGTGATCCGCCAGCATCCGCAGCTTCGCTCTCGCCGGTCGCAGCCGCATACCGCGCGCTCGCGCCGGCGAGCAGACGCGCAACGGTGCTCTGTCGGCAGTAGACCTCATCGATCCGCTCGGCGATGCGCAGAGGAGAGGCGAGATTCATCCGCACTGCTCTGCCGGAGGCGAATGCCAGCGTACGCTCGCAGTCGAAATCGTACGGGTCGGCCGTGGCGATCTCGAGCGTGGTGTCTGTGACCGACAGCGGAAGCACACGATATTTCCTTGCCAGCGCCTCGGAGACGCGCGACCGCGCCTGCGAGCTCACGAACAGCCGCGGAGCGCGCTTCATGCGGAGCCGGTCGGCGAGGAGCGTGAGCAGCTCATCGTCATCCACCAGCCCACGCCGGACCGCGCCCTCCCAGTAGCTCTCGCCCGCCGCATCGAGCGAGGCCATCACCTCCGGCGACAGCCGCTCAGCGAGAATCGGCCGGAGCCAGCGATCCCGGTGGGGGAGAGGGAGCGAGTCCACAGGTCACGTTCACCCGCAGCAGAGACTGATGCAGGATCATGGCGCGCTGACCAGTGTCATTCGGGCGCGGGTCAGGCCTAAAGCACCGGCCAGATGTCACGGGTCACGTCGATCCCGAACGTCCATCTCCCATCGCGCAGCCCCCGCGCCACGTCGATTCGGAGCAGCTCGAAGAAGGGCATGAGCGCGACGCCCACAGCCGGATATGCACCGCTGCGCGGAGCGCGGAACGCCGGCGGCGCTCCGATCAACGCCACGTGTGCGTAGGGTGCAAGCATCGCGGTCGCCGGCGTCCGACCGAATCGCCCCAGGGAGAGGCTTGGGAAGGGCATAACGCTCTGCCACTCGAGCCGTGCGGCGCCGCCGCGCCGACCCGCGAGCTCGTGATAGTCATAACCCGGGCCGGAAACGGGGCCGCCCAGGAAAACATGGTGCTGCGGCGCAGCGCCAGCCCCGCCTCCCACCGCAGCTGCAAACAGATCCACAACCAGGCGGTCCTCACCGAACGTGCGCTCGGCGCGAAACGAGCCGGCCGCGCGCCCGTATCGCAAGGGGGCTCCGCTGTCGGGCGCGGTTCTGATGCCGGAGAACCCAGCCGAATACCGGAGCAAGGTCGTTTCCCCCAGCCGCAGCGCCGCGCGCTCCACACGCGCAGTGGCCGTCCGGACGCGACCTTCCCCAACCGGGATCGTTGCCGCGAACCGCCCGTGCACCGGAGTCGCGTTCACGCGTAACGCAGAGTGCCGCTCATCCGCAATCAGCGTCGCGAGCCTGCCGAACCGGCCGAGTGGGACGAACATCTCCAGCGACGGCCCACGCACGCCGAACGGCTCGGTGTAGTCGCTGCCGAACTCCTGCGCAGCGAGCGTGTTCCGCGTCAGCGACACCTCCTCGATGTCACCGGCCTCCGCGTGAGAGTCACGCCACGCCGCATGCACGCTGAAGCCGCCCGCCCTGCGATACGCGAGCTCTGCCCTTCCCTTCCACCTGTCGTCGGCGAAGCCGTATCGCGCCTGGCCGAGCGCGGCGAAGCCCCTCCCGAGCGGCTGGCCGATCCCGACTCCCAGTGCGAGCCCCTCAACCCGGTTGAAGCGCACGAGATCGGACACCCGGGTACCAGCCAGCATCGGGCGCCTCGGCCTCGCGAGCGCCTGCGCCCGAACCAGCTGCCGCACCTCGGCCTGAACACGGCGCACCTCGGCATCGCTCACGGGGTCGGCTTCGTCGGCCACTCCCTCGAGGATATTCCCCGTGAACAGCGGCTCGTCGCCCTGCAGCCGTTGGATTGGCGGGCCGGTGACAATCTCCGGGCCAGCGAACATCGCCTGGCTCAGGCCGACGTTCACCGAGTGGCAGCATATCTCCCACCGGCCGCGGATGATCGTGCGCACCGGATAATCGAGCCACGTCCCCGTACGGCGGATCTCAATCTCCTGTCGCCTGGGCAGCCAGAACTGGCCCTCGATGAGCCCATTCTCCAGCACCACCGACAGATCCTCGAGCGACTCGTCCTTGAGCGCCGACCGGGTGAAGCCAAGCGCCATACGCACCAGATCGGCGCTCTCCCGCTCTATATAGACTGCGCCGACGACGCGCGGCGCCCGGTCATCCCTGGGCCGCACGCGAAGCTCAATCACGTCTATCGCGCGGGGGCCCAGCCGCAGCTGCAGCGAGTCGCTGACGGCGAAGTCGTACATCAGGAGCCCCGCGCCCGAGATCGGGTGCGGCACGTCACGCACTTCGTCGCCGTCGCCGAGGCGGATGATTTCGGGGAAGTTGTTCTGTATGATCCCCAGGTGGTCGCGGTGGTACCGGATGTCCGTGGGCAGGAGCAGTGTGTCGCGCGCTCCGACGATGACCTGCTTGCTCAGATCGGGAGCGGCCCAGTAGACGTCCAGCGCGAGCTCGTCCGCCTTCACGATTCTCGGCGGCTCGGGGAACCCTGCACCCACCTGGGCGAGAAATGTCAGGTACCCGTGAGCGCGCGCGCGGTAATCTTTGAGGGCCGTATCGGCGAGCTGAATCGCCCGCCTCTCGGACGCCCGCTGCACGAGGGCGAGCGCCTGGGGGTCGTTCCAGACCTGGGCGCCAGCGGGCGAAGCGAAGATCACGAGCGCGACCAGCGCGCGAACAGTCGGAGAGAAGCCAGTCATTCCAATCGAAATTAGCGTGTATCGCTCCACGCAGAGCTCGTGCGCGAACTGAGCTTCGAGCGTTTTCGATCGCTCGCAGCCGACGGCGGCACCGTGCCGGTGTGGCGCGACTGCCTGCTGGACGCACTCACCCCCGTCGAGGCCTTCGCCCGACTGAAGCGGGGGCCGTTCGACTTCTTACTCGAATCGACGGCCGTCGGGTCCGATGTGTGGGCGCGCTACACCTTCATCGGCAGCGATGCGCGGAAGGGGTGGCGCCTCCGCGACGGGACGGTCGAAGACTGGACCCCGGGCGACGGGTGGCACGGTGCGCGGCGACCTGCAGACCCGCTCGCAGACCTGCAGACGCTCCCCGGCCCGCGGTCAGAGCTGCCGGACCCGACGCCGTTCTGGGCGGGGGCAGTCGGGTACGTGAGCTACGACGTCGTACGGCACCTGGAGCGGCTCCCCTCGCTCGCGGTGAACGACACCGCCATCCCGGACGCGATGTTCATCGTTCCTGCCGCAGTCATCACGCTCGACAAGTTCAGGGCAGAAGCGCGCGTAGTTGCGGGTGTCGAGGTGAAGCGCGGCGCTGGCGAGCGGGAACTGCGCCGCGCCTTCGACAGCGGACGAGCCGAAGTGGATCAGGTCATCGAGCGGCTGCGCGGCGACCGCATAACGCTGCCGCCTCTCGATCTTGCCGGCGAGGAGGAGCCCGCCGCCGGCAGTTCCAGCATTTCGCATGACGAATTCCTCGCCGACGTCGAGCGCGCAAAGGAGTACATCCGGGCCGGTGACGCATTTCAGATCGTACTGTCGCGGCGGATCGAGCTCGAGCGTGACTTCGACCCGCTGATCCTGTACCGGGCGCTGCGTGCGATCAACCCGTCGCCGTACATGTATCATCTCGCCTTCGGGGACGTGGAGCTCGTGGGCTGCTCGCCGGAGCTGCTGGTGCGGGTCGCGGACAGGCAGGTTACGGTGCGTCCGATAGCCGGTACGCGGCCACGCCCCGACGAGCCTGAGGCCGACGCGCTGATGGCGGAAGAACTGCGCGCGGACCCGAAGGAGCGCGCCGAGCATCTCATGCTGGTGGATCTCGGCCGGAACGATATCGGACGGGTGGCGCGCTACGGCACCGTGACGGTGGACAAGCTGCTGGAGGTCGAGCGCTACTCGCACGTGCTGCATCTCGTGAGCGACGTGTCGGGTGAGCTGGCCGATTCCGCGGACGCGATAGCCGCGCTGCGTGCGACGTTCCCGGCGGGGACCATGAGCGGCGCGCCGAAGGTTCGCGCGATGGAAATCATCGAGGAGCTGGAGCCCGTGCGCCGCGGACCTTACGCCGGTGCGGTTGGCTTCATAGGTGCAGGAGGGCGGCACATGGATCTGGCCGTCACCATCCGCACCTGCGTGATAGAGAAGGACCGGGCGTTCGTGCAGGCGGGCGCGGGGATCGTAGCCGACTCTGTGCCCGAGAAGGAGTGGGAGGAGACGGAGAAGAAGGCACAGGCCGTTCTTCTGGCGATCTCGCACGCCCGGACGCACGCACGAAACGTCGGGGACAGCGGCGCGGTCACGGCAAGGGAGCAATGAGATTCGCGATCCCGGGCTACGAGCGCGCGAACGTCGGTTCCGTCAGGGTCGTGGCTCTTGCCTCGTGCATGAGCAGCATCAGGACGATCGTGGAGCAGCAGTCGCTGCACAAATTCGCGGGGCTGCAGGCGGATGCGCGCATCTTTCAGGGACGCGGGCTGACGTACGGTGTCTTAGTGCCGGGTTGCGGCCGCGTTGTCGTGCGGCACGCCCACAGGGGCGGGGTTCCGCGACACTTCGCATCCGATCTGTTCCTGTTCAGGCTCAGGCCGCTCAGAGAGCTCATAGCCTCGTTCCGTTTGAGAGCGCTCGGCGTGCCGACGCCGGAGTTCATCGCGTACGTGACCTACTCCGCGCGACCGTTCTTCCGCTATGACGTGGCAACCCGGGAGGTTGAGGACGCGGCCGATCTGGCGGCCTGGCTCTCGCGCACGACTGCAGCCGATTCGCGCAGAGCGCTGATCCATTCGGCCGCCGTTCTCGTGGACAAGCTGGCAGAGGCCGGTGCCCACCACTCGGATCTGAACGCGAAGAACATCCTGCTCGTGCCCAACGGCAGCGGCTTCAACGCGCTGGTCATAGACGTCGATCGCGTGCGCTTCCACGTTCCGCGGTCGCCGATGGTGATGGATGCGAACCTGCAGCGGCTGGACCGCTCGCTGAGAAAGCTTCGCGAGAACGGACTCAGCATTAGCGAGACTGAGCTGTCCGACCTTGGACGCCAGGCCAGGAAGCTGTTTGTCAATGGTGCCGCCGGGGGCTCCCGGGCACTCGCGCCGGAATGAGCAAACCAGTGCAGGCCAGGCTCGACCGCGTGTGCATCGTCATGATGAGCGCGCTCGGCGACGCAGTGCACACACTACCAGTGGTAACGGCGATAAAGCGGCATCATTCGGCAGCGCACATCACGTGGGTACTGCAGCCGGGATCGGCGCAACTCGCCCGTGGGCACAGCGGCGTGGACGACATAGTCCTCTTCGACCGGAAGCGCGGCGCTCGCGCATTCCTCGACATCCGCGAAAAACTCG
>CAZOAT010000090.1:0-6911 GCA_964577965.1 uncultured Gemmatimonadaceae bacterium
CCGCTGCAATGGCGGCAAGCATCACTGTCACCGCCGCCGCGGCCAGCCAGGTCACGCCTTGGGAGGACGCCCCGAACGCCGCCGCGACTGCGAGCCCGGTGATCACGCTCACAACCTGCATCACGACCGACGACCCGCCCGCCGCAAGCGCCGAGGCCCCCTTCTCCTTTGCCAGGGCGCCCATAGCCAGGATCGACCAGATCTTTCCCGGAACGTATTTCCCGAGGTTCGACGCCAGCCAGATGCGCGCCGCATGCGGCCACGACAGGCGTGTGCTCCAGGCACCGAGCAGGCGGCGCCACGACTCGATGAGCAGCGCATAGGTGAACAGCACCAGTACGCTCGCGGTCGCGATGTAGCCCCACACAGGGCTCACGGATCGCAGTGTTGTGCCGACCTCCGCCCACTGCCCGGCCAGCGATCGCGCAGCATACCAGATGACCGCTGCAGCGAAGACCCACTGTGCCGCCAGCCAGAGGCTACGACCCCGACTCAATCGCCCGTTCGTAGATAGCCTGATACTTCTGAGCCGCCGATTCCGGAGCGAAGTTCGCGAGCGCGAACATTCTCGCGGAGCTGCCCATCTCGCGGGCACGGTCCGGGGACGCAAGCAGTGTGTCGAGCGAGGCGGCCAGGGCCCCGTCATCCGCTTCGGGAACGAGCATGCCGGTGCTGCCGTCGCGCACAGTATCCTTCAGACCGCCGGACGCGAACGCCAACGTCGGCGTTTCGCACAGCGCGGCTTCTACCGCAGCCATGCCGAACCCTTCCCCGATCGACGGCACGACCAGCGCCTGAGCCCGGCGATAGCGCTCGACCAGCGCCGGCTGCGGCAGGACCCCGGTCCAGCGGATGCGGTCTGCGACGCCCAGCCGCTCTGCGATCGCGTGCAGCTCCGACCAGAGCGGTCCGTCGCCGACGACCTCCAGATGCGGCCGCGACTCCATCATCGACAGCGCACGCAGCAGATGGGCGAGCCCCTTCTGCTGCGTCAGACGCCCAACGAACAGAAGTCCATCCCGCTTCGCACCATCGTTATCCGACACCGTGAACAACTCGGTCGCCACCGGCATCGGTGCAACGACCGGCGCAGGCACGGATGCCACCGACGTCGCCAGTTCCGCCAGCCAGCTGGAGACCGCAGTGGTCACGGCAGAATGTCGCAGCACGTGGCGGAAGAGCGGTCGTGACATGCTGATGCGCTTCGCAAGCCTGACGTCTGTGCCGTGCAGCGTTGTAACGAGGGGTATGTGGCCGAGCGATGCGGTCCAGGTCCCCACCAGTCCTGCCGGAAACCACCAGTGTGCGTGGACGACATCCGGGTTGAAGCGCCGGCGCGCTCGCACCGCGGCCGAGAAGTCAGCGCCAAGGAACCCGAGCAGTGCGAGCCGCGAGCTCCACGACTGGGCCACGTCAGTTGCCATGTTGCCGGTGTACGCCAGCGTTTCGTACCGCCGCGGGGCGTAGCGAAATCGCTCGACGGGGATTCCGTCGATCTCGCTGTCGGCGACGCCATTGCGTGCGACCGGCGCGACGACGTTTATACCGACGCCACGATCGCGCAGAGCCTGCGCCAGTCGCAGGACGAATGCGCCGGCATGATCTCCCGGCCTGCGTGGAAAATTGTGCGTCAGGAACAGGACGTTCATCAGCTCAGGCTTCGGGTGACTGGCGCTCGCGCGCGATCTCTTCCATTCGTATCCGCAGCTCAGCGAGCTCCGCCCGCTGCGCTGCGACGAGCTCGGCTATAAGGCCCGTGGCGAAGGCGATACTGCCTACGGTCAGGCAGACAACCACCAGATCTATCACTGGCCTGAACCCCTGCCCCATGAAGATCCGCCACAGAACCGCGCCGATTCCGACGAGCACTCCGAGCACGAAGAGCGTGGCGCCAAGCATCCCGAACAGCAGCAGGGGTTTGCGGGCGAAACGAAGCTCGAACCACACGGCGAGCATGTCGAGCACACCGACTGGTATCCGTCCGATTCCGAACTTGGAGCGGCCCGCGTGGCGCGGGTACAGCGGAACGGGGACCTCAGCGACCGAGAAGCCCTGAGCCACCGCCATGACCACCAGGTAGCGGTGCCAGTCGGGACGCGCGGGCAATGTCTCCATTATCTCGCGGCGGTACGCCTTCACCGAATTCAGGTCTCTAACCGACACCTTGAACAGCGAGCGACTGAGCGAGTTGTACACGCGGGAGACGAACGCCTTCTCGTAGTCGCCCTGCTTGAACCCGGTCACTATGTCCGACTCGTTGGCGAGTATCGGTGCGACCAGTCGCGGAATGTCCTCCGGCTTGTACTGCAGGTCCGCCGGATAGAATACCAGTACGTCGCCGGACGAGTGTGTGTATGCAGTTCGCAGGGCGTCGGCGATACCACGTCCGCTGCGGTGTCTCGCAATCCGAAGGAACGGAAATCGTGCGGCAAGGCCTGTGAGCACTCCCCACGTATCGTCACTCGATCCGTCGTCCACGACAATCACTTCGTAGGATGTCCGCTCCCGGGCGAAGGTCTCCGCCGCCTGCTCCATGAACAGCAGAAGGTTCTCGGCCTCATCGCGGGCAGGAACAAGGATGCTGACGTCCGCGTGCGGGGTTGAACGCGACCAAGGGGTCAGAGTTGTTGAAGCGGTCCCGCTTCCGTCGATGGTCCGTGCAGTGGGCGCTTCAACAACTCTGACCCCTTGGTCCGCCACGGCCTAAACCCGCTTGCGCATGCGCGCCGAGAGCACGCCAAGCTGATCGCGGTACTTCGCGACCGTTCGGCGTGCGATCTGGACTCCGTTCTGCTTGAGAATGTTGACGATCGCCTGGTCGGTGAGAGGATGCCTCGGATCCTCCTCGGCGACGAGTTTCTGCAGCTGAGCCTTAATCCCCCGCGCCGAGACGTCCTCGCCCTCGGTCGTCGCGAGCCCGGACGAGAAGAAGTACTTCAGGGGCAGAACGCCGCGTGGGGTCTGCACGAACTTCTCGTTGGTGACGCGGCTCACGGTTGATTCGTGCATGCTGATGACTTCCGCGACCTCGCGCAGCGTGAGCGGCTTGAGTTGCTGCACTCCCTTTTCGAAGAAATCACGCTGCCGTTCGACTATGTAGTTCATCACCTTGAGCATCGTCTGCCGTCGCTGCTCGATCGCCTGGATCATCCAGTTGGCCGAGTTGAGCTTGCTGGAGATGAACTCCTTGTTCTCGCCGTCGAATTTCTTCTTGTCCCGCGCGATCTCCTGGTACGCCCTGCTCAGCTTGAGACGCGGCAGATTGGCGTCGTTGAGAAAGACGTGGTACTTCGCGTCGATCTTCTCGACGACGAGGTCAGGGATGATGTAGTTGTCGCCACCACTGCTGTAGCGGAGCCCCGGCTTGGGATCGAGCTTCGCGATCTCGTCCGCGGCGCTCTGGACATCAGAGGGGCTGATTCCGAACCGCTTGGAGATCTCGCTCCACCTGTGCGCGACGAGCTCCTCGAAGCAGTCGCGGACTAGGCGGAACGGAACCGACTGCTCGAGACCGGCTTCCCTGAGCTGCAGCATCAGGCACTCGCGCAGGTCGCGCGCAGCAATGCCGGGAGGGTCCAGGTTCTGGACGACGCGGAGCATCGCCTCGCCTTCCTCGATCGTGTAGATGGGGAGGTCTTCCTCGTCCACCTCCTGATCTTCCGCTGCCCTCAGCACGAGGTCGTTCAGTGCCTCGATGATCTCCTGAACAGAGCCGGAGAGATAGCCATCGTCGTTGATGTTCCCGATGAACTCGTCGGCGAGGACCAACTGCCGCGGGTTGAGATCGAGAAGCTGCACCTGATCCCGGAGGTGGTCCGAGAGATCGCGGGTATCCACCGTGACCGGCTCGTAGTACTCGCGCTCCTCATGCTCCTCCCTGTGACCACCGGCGTCGAAGCCGTCGAGGAGAATCTCCTCCCAGTCGATACCCTCGCGCTCCTCTTCCCGCGGCTTCTCCGCCGCCGCATCCATCTCGTTCGGATCGCCAGGCTCGGAGCTCTCGTCGTCGTCCTCGTCGAGCTCAACGAGCTCGAGGAAGGGATTGTTGAGCAGCTCCTGCTTCAGGTGCTGCTGCAGGTCGAGCAGCGGCATGTACAGAAGATCCATCGCCTGATAAAGGCGTGGATTGATCTTCATCTCCTGCCGAAGCTGCGTTGTCTGGTTCAGGCCTGGCTTCACTAAGCTGCTCCACTCCGTTCGGCCGCCGCAAACCGCGCCCGGAGTCGAGCGGTCAGCGTCGGCCCCAGATAAATCTCGGCCACCGTGTCGTCGAACACTAGGTCACGTACCGTGCCAGAGACTTTGACCTGCCCATCGAACATGATGTAGGCGCGATCCACGATGTCGAGGGTCTGCTCGACGTTGTGGTCGCTGATGAGGACGCCTATCCCCCTGTGGCGAAGCCCCGCGACTATGGTCTGAATGTCGTGCACCGCGATCGGATCGACCCCGGCGAACGGCTCGTCCAGCATCATGAACTTCGGCTCGGTCACCAGGGCACGTGTGATCTCGAGCCGCCGGCGCTCGCCGCCAGAGAGGGAGTACGCCTTGCTCCGCCGCAGCCGTTTGAGCCCGAGCTCGTCGAGAAGCCGCTCCAGGCGCAGACCCCGTTTGGACTCGGAGAGCGGCAGCGTCTCGAGTATCGCCAGCAGGTTCTCCTCGACCGTCAGCTTCCGGAAAATGGACGGTTCCTGGGAGAGGTAGCCGATTCCGCGACGCGCCCGCTGGTACATCGGCATGGATGTGATGTCCTGTCCGTCGAGAACGATCTTGCCCGACATCGGTTGGATGAGCCCCACGATCATATAGAACGTGGTCGTCTTTCCCGCTCCGTTGGGGCCAAGAAGGCCGACTATCTCGCCTTGCTGGAGGCGAAGGTGCACGTCGTTCACGACCCTTCGCCGCCGGTACATCTTCACCAGGCCGCCCACTTCGAGGATGCTTCCGCCGACGCGCGCAGGGCGCAGGGGCGTCATGGGAATCGCGTGCTCGGCCGTGTGTGTGAGCGTGTCGGCCAGCTCACGGCGGACGGGTGCGATCTCCTGCCAGTAGACTTCGACTACGCGAACCCGCGCATCAGGATCGAACAGGTTCTGGTCGGGCCGCGCGATGACTCCCAGCTCGACGAGCCGCGGGATCGCGGACTTGGCCAGGTAAGTGCGCACCTCGTCGAGGCTGAGGAGCCCGGCAAGATGCTCCGCGTCCTTTCCTTCGACCCGCAGCGTCCGGAGGTAGTCCTCGCGGTAGCAGATGGCGACGTCGTCGAACAGCGCCGAACCGCCGCGATCAGTTCGCTGCACGATGGAGTGAAGCGCCAGGATTATTGAGCGCTCGCCTCCTGCGAGCTCCTGGATGAGCCGGTCCACACGATCAGCGAAAACGATCGTCATCGTTGGGGCGGCGGCCTGGCCGGAGGTGCCGTACGCGGGGGCGTGGCACCCGGCTCACCCGAAGCTGGCGCCGTGCCCGCCGAGTGCTCCAGGTAAACGCCGGAGGCGTCTCCCTCGACGACTACGACTGAGACCTCACCTTCCTGGAGGACCACAACGATGCTCTCTCCGCGAACGTAGTTCACCGTAGGCTGATCCCGCGCATCGCTCTGACCCTGCAGCTGGTGGAAAGAACGGGCATCCCTTGTCGCAGTGAGTTGCCGCGCCCGGGTACGGCCTTCAGCGACTTCTTCGGTCTCGAACACGACGACTATAGTGTCTCCCTGCAGCCAGTCCCGCTCCGCCGAAATGACACGCGCGGTGTCGGGCAGGCTCGTGGCGAAGGCGCTGCCCACGGCCCTGAGTTCCTCGAGACGCTGATTCGGCATCAACACGTCGAGGGAGTCAGCGAGGAGATCACGCTCCGTGGAAACCGCACGAGCGCGTGACGGCCCGAAGGCGAACGCCCGTGACATTCGCTCCTCCGTAATCCGAAGATCGATCGTGTCGGCGAAGAGCTCGAGATCGTCGCTCGTTGCCCGCCCTCGCGGACTCGCAACGACGCGCTCCAGCTGCCGCTCACGCGCAAACATATCGATCACCTCGCCTTGCAGCGTGAACGGCCGCTCGCCACGTCCGGTGACTGTGGGATTCCGCATCAGTCGCATGAACTCGGCACCGGCGTCCATGAACGCGGAATCTCCCCGTGCGTTGACATCGGAACGAAGCATCTCCACCTGGCCGGAAGCATACACCAGACTGTCGCCATCCATCCGAATCCTGTTCGCGTTGACTACCACCGGTTCTTGCGGAGTGCCGGCAGAATCGCGCTCCACGAGGGTGAGCTGTGGCCTGCCTGTGCCGACGATGTACTCGACGGCGCGCTCCGGCGAAACACGGTAGTAATCGGCCACAGGACCGCGCATGACCGAGCCGTTGGAAAACGTTGCAATCACGTTCCCTTCGGCGTTCAGCCGTTCCTCGCCCTGATAGTAGGTCATGTAGTTCGATGTCACTTGTGCGCGCGGCTCCCGGTAGCGCACGTTGCCTATCAGAAACAGGACACCGCGGTCCTCGTAGAATTCGGCGCTGTCGGCGACCAGCTGATTGTCCTGGCCGGCGCAGTGGGCGACGATGCCCCCGCCCCAGAACAAGTGGAAGGCCCCGCTGGATAGGCGTGTCGAGTGAGCTCGCGTGGCGGGGGTGTTCTCAAACACATAATCGCAGCGTTCCATCGACTGGCCATGAGCCGCACCAGCGGTCACGATGAAAACCCCTACGGCAGCGTACAGGTGCGGCCGGTGAATCAGGCGGCGGAGTGGGCTCACGGCAGCGGCGGCTCCGACGGCGGCACTTGTTGAGGTTCCGACGGTGCACGAGCTTCAGCTGCGGCACCGCTCACAAACCCGCTCGCACCGCGCAGTACCCGAACATTGTTCATGTTCGGGTCCGAGCGGAATCCGATCCCCGAAAGCTCACGCC
>CAZOAT010000090.1:7011-9891 GCA_964577965.1 uncultured Gemmatimonadaceae bacterium
CGAACATTGTTCATGTTCGGGTCCGAGCGGAATCCGATCCCCGAAAGCTCACGCCCCGGCTCGGTCATCGTGAAAGCACTGTCGCTGAAGAACTCGTTTCTCGCCTGATTGTACTGCAGCTCCTCTGTAGTCAGCCGGCGTCCGGCTTCGTTGATCACGACGACGTCTCCGTACGCGACCATGTCTCCTGCACGGGTATTGTAGCGCCCGTGACGCGAAGTCAGCACTGCGTCGCGGACTCCCCCCTGCGTGAAGAAGATGGTGTGAACGTTGTCCATCTCCACCCGCGTGTTGTCCTCTAAGAAGTAGGCGGTATCAGCCTCGAGCTCGGCGCGCATGACGCCACGATCGGTCAGGGTGAAGTGCGCGCCGTACATCACCTGATCGGCGGAATCGGCCAGCCCGGCGCGCGTGGGCGGGGGCACGGAGCGGTCGCCGCAGGCGCTCGAGCCAACAGCCGCAGCCGCAACCAGCAGCAGAATCGCCGATCGGCTCACACCACCCCCGCTCTCATCAGGTCGTGCAAGTGGACGATGCCAACGAGACTATCGTCACCATCCAGGACCGGCATGGCCATGATTCCGTGCTGTTCCATGCGATACACGACCGCACTGCCAAGCTCGTCCGCGTGAGCGACCTTCGGCGTCCGGTTCATCACCGAGCCGATCTCGATCCTGAAGACATCTTCTTCCCGTTCCATCAGGCGGGTGAGATCACCCGCTGTATACACGCCCGACAGACGCGCCCCGTCCTCACTCACGATGACGATTCCCCGCCTCTCCGCCAGGAGTACTATGGCCTGCCGCATCCTCGCCCCCGGCGGGAGCACCGGCAGGTCGGCGGAGATCATCACGTCCAACACGCGCGTCAGAAGCCTGCGTCCCAGCGTTCCCCCCGGGTGCAGTCGCGCGAAGTCTTCGGAGCGGAAGCCCTTCTCCTCCAGAAGCGCTATCGCAAGCGCGTCGCCGAGCGCCAGGGCCACAGCGGTGCTCGTGGTCGGTGCCAGGTCGTGCGGACACGCCTCCTCGCGTACCCAGCCGTCCAGGGGAATATCGGCGTGAAGGGCGAGCGCGGAGCGAAGGTTACCCGTTATCACGACTGTAGATACACCAAGACGCTTAAGGTGATCTAACAGGCCGATAAGTTCGTCAGACTCACCGCTCTTGGAGATGAGCAGCGCCACATCACCCGCGCCGACGATCCCCAGATCGCCATGGGCGCTCTCAGCCGGGTGAAGGAACGTCGCGGGTGTGCCCGTCGAAGTGAACGTCGCGGCGATCTTCCGCGCGATGTGTCCGGACTTTCCCATGCCGGCGACGATAATGCGCCCCTGACAGGCGGCCAGCAGCTCCACCGCTTTGCCGAACGAGTCTCCCAGCCGACGCTCAGCCTCCGAAAGCGCTTCCGCCTCCATCCGGAGCACGCGGCGCCCGCGTTCTATCGCCGTGTCGGTCATCCGCGCCCCGCGGGCGTCGGCTCGCCCGACCTGTCGAGTACGTACTGCTCGACGAGCTCCTCCCATTCGCCACGTGCCTTGAGAAGCAGCTCCGCAAACTCGCGCACAGCCCCGTAACCCCCGGATCTGGCGAGGTGCACGCTGCACACTGCCTTCACTTCGTCCACCGCATTGCCGACAGCTACGGGGAGTCCCACGACCCGCAGGACGCCAAGGTCCGGGAGGTCGTCGCCGATGAATGCGGCGTCCTCCGGCTGAATACCGCGCCGATTGCACAGTTCGCGGAATGCCGGAAGCTTCCGCGCCTCCCGGTCCTGGTGACAGTCATCGATCCCGAGCTCCCGCGCCCGCATGCGCACGCTGTCCGATTCGCGCCCGGTGAGAATGGCCGTGCGGATCCCCGCCTTCCTGAGCAGGTGGAGTCCCATTCCGTCCTGGATGTCGTAGCGCTTGAACTCCATCTCCTGACCGCCCGCCGATCCGAGGAAGATACCGCCCTCGGTGAGGACGCCATCCACATCCATGGCTACCATTCGAATGCGTCGCGCCGCATCGGGATCGATCATCGCGAGGCCTCCCAGATTCGCACCGCACGGGTCACAATTGCGTCGAGCTCCTCCAGTGGCACCATGTTTGGCCCATCGCTGGGAGCGCTGGCCGGATTCGGGTGCGTTTCCAGGAACAGGCCGTCAGCCCCGGCCGCGAGTGCCGCGCCCAGGAGTACTGGGATGAACTCGCGCGCGCCACCGCTCGTACCGCCCTCACCCTGACCCGGACGCTGAACGCTGTGCGTCGCGTCGAAGATCACCGGCGCGTCGCAGACCCCGCGCATGCGAACGAAAGCACGCATGTCCACCACAAGATCGCCGTAGCCGTAGAACGTCCCCCGCTCGGTGACCGCTACCTGATTGTTCCCGGTCGATCTGACCTTCCCGACCGCACCGGCCATCCCCTCCGGGTGCATCCACTGGCCCTTCTTCACGTTGACCGGTAGTCCTGTCGCACCGGCGGCGATCAGCAGATCGGTCTGCCGGCAGAGGAAGGCGGGGATCTGCAGCGCGTCGGCTACCCCGGCTACGGCGGCGCACTGCTCGGGAAGATGCACGTCGGTGAGGACCCTCAGTCCGCTCGAGCGCTTCACGCGCTCGAGGGCGGCGATACCGGAGTCGAGACCGGGTCCGCGCGGTGCGCCGGTCGTGGACCTGTTTGCCTTGTCGAAGCTCGCCTTGAACACGACCCCGCCCGGGAGTCTCTCGCCCACGCGCGCGACCGCTTCGGCGACGCGAAGATTCAGCTCGTCATCCTCGAGCACACACGGTCCGGCGATGAGGAACAACCGATCGCGGGGAAACACGCCGGTTGCCCCGGAGATCGCCGGAGCGGAGTTCACCGCGAAGCTGGCCACGTCAACTCTTGTCGGCGTG
>CAZOAT010000091.1:0-9769 GCA_964577965.1 uncultured Gemmatimonadaceae bacterium
ACCGGGTCGCCCAGGCGGAACTCGATCTCGTCGAGGACGACGTTCCCGCGGACGACGACCTTGACGATTGAGCGCCTTTGGGCATCGCTGCGGGTGGCGGGGCCGGGTCCGCAGCCGCTGCCTTCTTCGTCGTCCGCGTCGTGCGGGTGGTCTTCGGCGCTTCGGCGCTGGCAGCACCACGGCGTCGACGGGTTGGCGCGCTCGCTTTATCCGCGCGGGACCGCTTCTCACGCTCCCACCGGGCGCGCACACGAGCAACCTGGTCGTCAGTCAAAGGTGTCATGTGGCTTCTCACCGCCACATCCATCTGCCGAAGCAGGCCGAGCACCTCTTCGATCGAGATGCCGAATTCACCTGCTATGTCATGTACACGAAGCTTGCTCAACCTTTGCCTCCAGCAGATCCATCAGAGCCGGATTCGCCGGCTCCCCGAGTTTCAACCGCTTCACGCATACCGCGCGCAAGGCGCGCGTCGAGTATTCCAATAGCTGTCGTGCTCCCGCGCCCCGCAACAGCGCCGAGGCGCGCAGCCGACGGCAGCTCCATCAAGTTCACTCCGCGTGCGACGAGCAGCGGAAGGATCTTCTTCCGGCTGTTCTCCGACGCGTCCATCGCGATCAGACCGAGCCGTACCTGCCCACGCTCGACCGCACGGCGCACCTGTTCGACACCGACGACGGCGTTACGAGCGCGCACCCCTAGTCCAGCCAGGCGCAGGACTTTACGCTCCGACGCTTCTGTCACCTGCCTCCGCCGATTCGTCCTTCGCCATCTCGTTTGCGTCCTCTCCGCCTGGCGTGGGCGGGCCTACTGCCTCAACGTCCGCTTCGGTCCCGTCGTTGGCCTCGAGAATCGTCTCCTCCTCGCTGCCCTCCAGCGGAGCGGCCCGCGGGTCAATCCCCTGACTCATCTCCTCAGCGGCCTCTTCCGTGGTCAGCTCGTTGATGATCGCCATGATCCTGTCGGCCTCCTCGGGCGCGATGCCCGCGAGCCGGAGGAAGTCCTCGCGCTCCAGATCGAGAATGTCGTCAAGCGTGCGGTAGCCAGCATCCTCCAGCACCGCGACCGTCGCGGGAGCCATTCCGTCGATGTCGCGCAGCCGCGGATTGACCGACACTTCCTCGCCGGCGAGCGGCGCGAACATCGGCCCTTCGGCCGCCTTTTCCACCCACTCGCGGCTTGAATACAGATCGATCTTCCACTCTGTAAGCTCCGAGGCGAGCCGCACGTTCTGCCCGTTCTTTCCGATCGCGAGCGACAGCTGATCCTCGTCCACCACAGCCTGGATCGTTCTCGCGGCCTGATCGCTGAACACACGGGCAATGCGCGCCGGTGCCAGCGCCAGCCGGGCGAAGCGCTCCGGATCCGCCGACCACGGCACGATATCGATGCGCTCACCGTTCAGCTCGCTCACAACGGCCTGCACGCGCGAACCCTTCACCCCCACGCATGCGCCAACCGGATCGACAGCGTCGTCGCGCGAGAAGACGGCGATCTTCGTGCGGCTGCCGACTTCACGAGCCGAGGCGCGGATCTCGACGATCCCCTGCTGGATCTCAGGAACCTCGAGCTTGAACAGAGCGACGACGAACGACGGGTCTCCGCGACTCAAAATGAGGCGGGGTCCCTTGGGGGTTTCCTCCACGCGCTTGAGCACTGCACGGATCGGATCGCCCTGATGGAAATGCTCGCGGTGGTTCTGCTCCCGGTAGGGGATGATCGCTTCCGCCTCACGGTACTTGTTCAGCATGATGACCAGCTTGCCGCGCTCGATCTGCTGCACCTCACCGGAGAGCAGATCGCCCACACGGTGGGAGAACTCGTCGCGGATCTTGCTGCGCTCGCCCTCGCGGACGCGCTGAATTATCCGCTGCTTGGCAGCCTGCACCGCGGTGCGCCCGAACTCGGCGAAGTCCACCGGGATCTCCATGATGTCCCCGACCTGGAACTCCTCGTCCTCGTATCGCGCTTCCTCGAGTGCGACCTCGCGCGCGGCGTCGGTGACCTCCTCCACGACCGTCTTCAGCAGCACGATCCGGATCTGGCCCTTCTGCTCATCTATGTCCACCTCGGCCTGCACGGTGGGACCGTGTTTCTTGGCCAGGGCGGCGTAGATCCCGTCCGTGAGGAGCCCGTGCAACTCGGCCTGGTCCATCTGCTTCGAGTTGGTCAGCTCACGGATCGCCATCAGGATGTTAGCGGACATCGACTTTCCTCATCTCTTCCAGTGAAACGCCAGCCGGGCCTTGCGGATCGCGTCGAACGGAACGCGCACATCACCCTCGCGGGCGGTTCTGACCACCGCGCTGCCCCCGGCCGGCGTGTCCTCCACGCCGAGTATCTCCACTTCAGCCGTACCCCCGAGTGCGTCGCTGGTCACCACTGCCGTGCGACCAGTGAACCGACGCCAGTCATCAGGGCCGCGAAGCGGCCGCTCCACACCCGGTGACGACACCTCGAGCACATACCGCTGACCCAGACTGCCGTCCGCGTCCAGCTGCGTCTCGATCGCACGGGAAGCGGTCGCACAGTCATCGACAGTCACTTCGCCACCATCGACGCGCTCCACGCGCACGTCCACGATCGGACGCGCTGCGGAACCCCGCTGGCGGAGCTCGAAAATATCGAGTCCGAGCGGTGCAAGTGATGATTTGACAATAGCTTCCAAGCCTTCCTTCACGTTGTATCGAGGTACTCGTGGAGAAACAAAAAATGTGGGGCGAACTTCCCCCACATTCTGCTCGCGACAGAAAAGCCGCGCAGCAATCTTAAAGTAGTCGATATCCAAAGCAGAGGCAACGGTCTGCGGCCCACTCCCCCCGGCGGGAAGCGCAGGCTCTCATTTATGAGTTGTCAGTTGGACAGTCGGAAGTGGCGGCGGCCGACGGTTACTGCCGGGCGATTATTACGGCGACCTGGCGGCCGGTGTCGCCGGCGCGGTGGGAGAAGAAGCGGTCGTTGTCGCAGCGGGTGCAGAACTCGCTCACGCTCAGTTCGCGCACGCCCGCTTCCCGCGCATGCTCGGCGATCAGCAGCCGGAGGTCAACGTGCCCCGGCCGGTTGGCAGGCATTCCGGTAAGCTGCTGCCGGACGTCGGCGCTGACCTCGTAGCACCGACCACAGATCGACGGGCCGAGGTGAACGCGAAGCTCTTCAGGTGGCTTGCCTGCGCGGGCGAGTGCCTCAACGGCAACGTCGAGGATCCGTGCAGCCGTCCCGCGCCATCCGGAGTGCAGCAGAGCGACGAGCCCGGAATGGTGGGCGATGAACACCGGAACGCAGTCAGCGACGGTCACGGCCAGACCGGTTCCGCGTTCCGCGGCCACGTGCCCGTCAGCCTCGGCGCCGAGAAGGAAGCCCGCCCACCCCGCGGCATGCTCCGCCACACGCGCACCGTGGACCTGTCGACCCAGCACCAACCGCTGCCCGTCTCCGGCGATCTCCCGCTGCAGGCCCGTCCATCGCTCCATCACCTGGCTCACCGGGTCGTCGCCTGACATGCCGAACGTCCCCGCGGCGCGCGTCGTGGTGAACGCGCGCACCCCGTAGTCCGCAAAATCCTCGACGGCCTGCTGGGATTCGATGGTCAATGCGTGTCAGCCCTGCCCTTCGCCGGTGTAGGAGCGGCGGTCGTGAACGCGCTGGATCTGTGCGCCCAGAGCGTTGAGCCTTTCGTCGATTCGCTCGTAACCGCGCTCGATCTGCCCGACATTGTTGATCCGGCTCGTGCCCCTGGCGCACAGCGCAGCGACGAGGAGTGCCATTCCGGCTCGGATGTCGGGCGAGTCCATGTCATTGCCGTGAAGCTCCGACGGACCCGTCACTACTGCCCGGTGCGGATCGCAGAGCACGATGCGGGCTCCCATGGAGATCAGCTTGTCCACGAAGAACAGCCGCGACTCGAACATCTTTTCGTGCATGAGGATAATCCCCTTACACTGAGTGGCGGTCACGACTGCGATGGACATCGTATCGGCCGGGAAAGCGGGCCACGGCTGATCCTCGAGCTTGGCGATGTGTCCGCCGAGATCCAGCTGAATCTCGAGACTCTGGTCACCTGGTACGATGAGGTCGTCGCCATCTTCCGCGCACTGCACGCCGAGGCGTGCGAAGCCCAGCCTGGTCGAGCGGAGGTGTTCCAGCCCCGCGTCCACGATGCGCAGCTCGGAGCCTGTTACGGCCGCGAGGCCGATGAACGAGCCGACTTCGATGTGATCGGGACCGATGCTGTGCTCGACGGACTCACGGCCAAGCTCGCGGCCTCCGTGGATGGTCATTGTGTTCGTCCCGACACCCTCGATGCTTGCTCCCAGTGTTATGAGGAAGGCGGCAAGGTCCTGTACATGAGGCTCGCTTGCGCAATTCCGGAGGATCGTGGTCCCCTCCGCAGCTGCCGCGGCAACCAGCGCGTTCTCGGTCGCAGTCACGCTCGGCTCGTCGAGGAACACGTCGGCGCCCTTGAACCGATTCACGGTCATCTCGTAGCTGCCGCGCAGCTCGGTCTTCGCACCGAGCTCCCGGAGCGCGAGAAAATGCGTATCCAGTCGCCTGCGGCCGATGACGTCGCCTCCGGGTGCAGGAAGGCTGACCTGGCCGCAGCGGGCGAGCAGCGGGGCCGCAAGCAATATGGACGCACGGATCCGGGCGCACAGGACCGGGTCGAGCGAGCCGCTCGAGAGGTCGCGGGCGTGCACCTCGAGCTCATTCTGACCGCTCCACTCCACCGACGCGCCGGCGGAGCGAACGAGCTCGACAAGCGTCTCCATGTCGCGGATGCGGGGTACGTTCCGCAGCCGGACCGGATTGGACGACAGGAGCGATGCCGCTAGGATCGGGAGCGCCGCGTTCTTGTTACCTGAGGGGCGTATGCTACCCTTCAGTCGGGCCCCGCCTTCGACTATGTACTGGACTGCGGTCATGAGAGCTCGAAATTGAAGTGGCGAAATATACGGAGATAGCACCGATGCTCATGCAACCCGAGCTGCGGACTTCTGGCCCTGCCCTTGCACACCGCGTGCGCGTGAACGCACGAATCGCGTTCGTGGCCCTGGCGCTGTTCACCTCCAGCTCCGCCCACGCGCAAACGACCGCTGTGGCGTCTCCGGCCCAGGCCGAAGCAGCGTCCCCGCCATTCGTTGCGGCGCGTGATACAGTCCTCATGAAGCAGGTGGAACGCGATGCTGGCTGGTTCGAGCAGTTGACGAGCATAGCCGGCGCGCTGATGACGATCTCGATTCTGGTGCTCACCGCGGCGCTCGTCCCGGCTGCGTGGAATTTCAGGAAGAACCACAAGATGATCAGGGAGCAGCTCGACAAGATTCAGAACGACATCGCCCCGATCATGCGGCACGCCAGTGCCATCGCGGATGACGTGAACTACATCACCACTTCGATCAGAGTTGACGTGCAGCTGGTGAATCAGACGGTTACGACTGTGAACCGGCGGCTGCTCGAGGCAGTTGACAAGGCCGAGGACCGGGTGAACGACTTCAACGCGCTGCTGGAGGTCGCGCAGGAAGAGGCTGAGTCCGCCTTTATCTCCACGGCTTCGGCGCTGCGGGGGTTCAGCTCGGGCGCTTCTGCGCTTTCCGGCCGGACGGGATCGCGCCGTGCGAGGCAGCGCGACCGGGAATTGCGTGAGAGGATGGCGGAGCTGAGGGCTGCGATTGATGAGGACCTGCAGGAAGCGGTGGAGGAGGTGGGACCGGCACTTGATGATTCATTTGGCGAGGAGGAACTGACTGATGGCGACAATGACGGACGCAGCGCGGCCGACAGCGGGCGCGAAGCGCCGCGCTCAGGAGGACAACGGCCTGGACCTGGATCTGGAGCGTGAGGAACAGTTCGATCTGCTCACGGCGGCAGTAATCGGAATGGCGCTGGGTGCGGGGATAGCCCTGCTCGTCCGGCGCGGACCTGAAGGCGTACGGCCAATCACCCCCGTGGTACGGGGGGTGGGTCGTGGCGCCCGTATGGCTGGTGTGGCTGGCCTGGCTGGTGCACACTGGGCCGGTGACGCGCTCGAGCCAGCCGCGAAGTGGACGCGCAAACGTGCAAAGCGTGGTGCGCGCTGGGCGCGGCACCAGGGAGAGGAGCTCGCCGAGAGGCTGCCTGATCTCGAGGACGTGACCGATGGAGTGCGCGAATACATGGACGCCGCGCGCGAAGCGATCAACGAGACAGTCGAGAGCGAGATCCGCGGGCTGCGCAAGGCGATCAAGCGGCAGCGCAAGCGCGTCGGGATCTAGCGGCACGGAGCTGGTCCAGACGCGCGGCCTCAAGGCCGGGTCGCTCCGCCGTGACCGGCGCGGGTCTCCGTGGCGCGAAGCGATGATGGGGTTGTGTTCATCGCGGAGCGACACGGGGGCACCGCAGGCGGAGCGAGGCGGTAGAATGTTGACGCCCGCCGCAGTGCGACGCGTGCTGGCGGCGATGGTCGTCGCGGTTGCGCTGATTGCGCTCACGCCTGACGTCGCGCTCGCCTGGACCCCCGGCACGCACATATTCCTCGGCGAGGCCGTCCTCCGGTCGCTGCACCTGCTCCCCGGTGGCGTCGCCCAGCTCATCGCCGCGTTTCCGCACGACTTCCTGTACGGCTCAATCGCCGCCGACACCAGCATCGCGAAGAAGTACGCGGCCGCTGGACGACACTGCCACTCCTGGAAGGTCGGACGCGAGATTCATGAGGGCGCGCGGGAGGATCACCTCAGGTCGTTCGGGCTCGGCTATCTCGCACACCTCGCCGCCGACGTCGTTGCGCACAACTTCTTCGTGCCGCGGCAACTCACGCTGACATCGTCCACCGCCGCACTCGGACACAGCTACTGGGAGAGCAGGTTCGAGATGCACCTGCCCGAGGGATTCAGCGCACGTGCACGGTCGCTGATCCTGCGCGATCACTCGCACTCCGACACACATCTCGATCGGATACTCGCACCGACGCTGTTCAGCACACCGACAAACCGGAGAATCTTCCGCGGGATGGTGCGCGTGGCCGATTCCGAGTCGTGGCAGCGGATCTTTCAGATAATGCTGGAGAACAGTCGCTGGGATCTGCCCGACCAGGATACTTCCGCGTACATGACACGCTCGTTCGACTACATCATCGACCTGCTGTCGCATCTGGAACAGTCGGAGCCGTATCGCTACGACCCGTCCGGCCGCGGCCAGCTCCGGCTGTCGAAGCGAGTGCGCCGCTGGGTGCTCAAGCGGGCCAACGAGGAGCGGATCCCGTATGAGGCTGACCGCTACTTCGGTCTGCCTGAGTCACGCCTGGTGTATGCGCAGTCGCTGGGCGCACCGCTCGCGGAAGTAGTGAGGATCTAGCGGCACTCCGTGCGGCAGGCGGCCGGCTCAGGGAACAGCGTGGGCGCGGGCCAATGCTGGGAGCCGCCGGGCGGAACGGTCAGGACTCCTCTGCGCCGACCTCCAGCACGAAGCATTGCCTTCCCTCACCATGCGACCAGAACACTCCGCCGGGAGCTTCGGCCGGCTCCGGGCCCGCCCGATTGAAGGTCGCGCACAACTCGTATGTCGCGGGTCCCCGCGCCTTGTACTCCTGGGTCGTCTGCACATCGATCCCGGCGAGAATCGCGGACGCGTCCCGGTCCTGCAGCAGCTCGTCAAGCGACGCTGGAAGCTGCTGATTGCGTCTCCAGTAGGCATCGAGTGCATGGCTCGTGGCGATCATCTCCTGCGTGCGCACTGCGTCGATCCGCCGGAGACGCTGCTCAGCGGGAGAGCCCAGGACGTACAGTCCCGCAATGATCGCGGCCGCAACGACCGCGATCAGCAGACCGAACGACAGGTACCGGCGGAGTGCCACGGCTCAGGTCTCCGGTTGCTCTTCGGACCGGCGCAGGTCACGTAGTCCGAACACGAAGATGAAACCGGCGATGCCCGCAACAGTCAGTGACTTGAGCATGAAGCGAACGGTCAGATCTCCGCCGAGCAGGTTGTAAACGAGCGTGATGAAGACGCCGATCAGTATTGCCGCTGTGAGCACGAGGGCCGTGTAGGTCACATCCCGCCGGTGGCGCGATGCCCGCTTGAGAGGATCGGCCTGGACCTGGCGATCGATGAGAATCGCGACGTACAGGAAGATCGGGAACGTCACGACCAGCGATGCTATGGACCAGCGGATCGCTTCCAGCGTGAACGGGCGCGATACGGCCGCCGGATCGGGAAAGGCACGGTTGATCAACTCGAACAGGAGGCTGCCGAGATTGAAGGAGCTGATAGCGAGTGTGGCGAGCAGAAGCAGATACATCGAGCGCTCGCGCCCGGCAGCCGCGCCTGGCGGTCGTGGAACCGGCACAGGGAACTCGACAGCCGCATAGCTGCCCAGCGCGCGCTGCACCTGGTCGGCGGGCCATCCTGCGCTTCGCAGTGCGTCCTGAATCTGATCGCGGGTGAGACCTCTGCCCAGCGACTCCTTCACGAACTGCAGCAGCGATTCGCTCAACGCCATCTGCCCTCCAGGGAGCCACCGACCACAATGCAAGCTCCCTGAAATGCAGCCTGGTCCAGGTTACCGCAAGAAGTACTCGACTGTGGAGACGACCCGCACTGTCTTCGCGACCTGGCTCTCCTGAGTGATCCCGGAAGCCTGGTCGCGGCGAGAATCTCGAAAACACAGGCCAGCTCAGCTGGAGTCACGCCGCGTCCCGCTGGGTCCGCCCGGTCCGCGCGGACCCGCCCTCCACCCTCCACCGGTCGGATGGCTGGCTACTTCAGGAAATACTCCACCGTCGAAACGACGCGCACCGTCTTCGCGATCTGGCTTTCCTGCATGATGCCAGGCGCCTGGTCGCGCGCGAGAATCTCGAACACTCCCTGATTCGCCCGCCGGATCCCGCCGAGTGAGGTGCGCGAATCGCGCGCGAACTGCTCGGCGGCCTCACGCGCGCGGGCCGTGGCTTCGGCGATCATGTCCGGTTTGAGATCGTTGAGTCGGGTGAACACGAAGGTCGGGCCGGTCCCGGGCCCGCCGTATTCTCCGCCCGCACCCGATGACACCGTAACGCCCATCGCCGCCAGCTCCCCTACCCGCTGGCTCGCGGCCAGCACCTGGTCGGGCTGCGTGGAGCGCACCAGCAGCGTCTGCCGGATGATGTAGCGGTTGGCCGGCGCCCGGTCCGGCCCGTACTGCTGCGCCAGCGCGTCGTGCACCGAGAAGCCGGTGAGCTGCACCTGTGTCGTGTCGATCCCGCTGCCTGCGAGAAACGCCTTCACACCGGTGAGACTGGCTACGACTCTCTCGTTCGCGGCGCCGAGATTGTTGTCCGCGCCGACTACGTGCAGCGGCCAGATGGCGATATCCGCGCGCACTTCACGCTCGGCGACACCCTTCACCGTCACGTACCGGTCCGCGGAACGGCCGCGGGCGAAACCGGCGCCCGCCAGCAGCCCGGCCAGCATGATTCCGACGGCCAGAATCAGCGACGGTACGGTAATGCGCTCCATGGCCGGTGTGCGCGCAGGCGGCTGACGCGGTTCAGGACGGGCCGGTCCGGTCACCAGCCGATCCCGTAGTCTTCACCGTGATTGCTCGAGCCGCCCCACATTGTGCCGTGGCGTCTGTCGAACAGGATCGCGTTGATCGGTCCGGACGTGAGCCGCTGAAACTCCAGCGTGTAGCCCATGCGCTGAAGCTCGGCGCGGACGCTGTCCGGCGTGGAGGAGGCGACCAGCATGCGGCCCGGGCGGGACTCATGCGCTCCGAACGATGCACGCATCTGGTACGAATTGATGTTCGGGGCTTCGGCGG
>CAZOAT010000092.1:0-9616 GCA_964577965.1 uncultured Gemmatimonadaceae bacterium
ACCGGCGGATACGGCACGCCCACCGGCGGATACGGCACGCCCACCGGCGGATACGGCACGCCCACCGGCGGATACGTCGCAGCGACCCCCGCTGGGCGTTCGAATCCGGCTGGGTACTGATACACTCCCATTGCAGCTTCCGCCCATCCGCAGGCTCGGGGAGCGCGAATCGTACGTCCGCGCCCAGGAGCAGATCGCGGAGGCACGGGCCACGGCGTTCCAGCAGAACATGCGGACGGTCCTCGAATCGGCATGGGGACAGGTCGCGGCGCAGACGTTCGCCACCGGCCGTGCTGCGCCGGCATACCCCGGCGAGCCGCCTCCGCGGCGTGTTCCAACTGTGGGCGATCGCGCAGCTGCCGTGCTGGAGGATTACACTGACCTCGTGGTGGAGCTCGACAGCCGCGTGGAGCTGCGCGGCGAGCAGACGCGGAACGCCCGCTGCGCTCCGGGTTTGCCGTTCGATCCCGTGGCTAACTGCCGATCGGGTTTCGAGCCGCTGTTTGAGTTCCAGGCGTCACTGCGCGCCGGCGGCGTGATCGCCGACCGCGTGAACGTGAACGTTGACTACGATTCGCAGCGGGAGTTCGAGTCCTCGAACAACATCTCCATAGCCTACTCTGGGAAGGGGAACGAATTCCTCGAGCGGTTCGAGATCGGCAACGTTTCCTTTCAGCCGCCGCGATCGCAGTTCATCACTGCGGGGATCCCGAGTAACAACACGGGGCTTCAGGCGATCACCCGCATGGGTCCGTTCCGGCTGCGCGGCATTCTCGCGCAGCAGAAGGGGCATGTCGTGCGGGACCGTACCTTCACTGTCGGCGACCGTACGCTGAAGGCGATCGAGCGCGCCATCGAGGACTACCAGTTCGAGCCCCGGCGCTTCTTCTTCACGGTGGATCCGAGACTGCTGCAGGGCTACCCCAACATCGATCTCCTCGACCAGTCGAGGATGTCGCTGCGCGCTGCGTCACTGCCGGATACGCTGCGGCCCTCCCGGCTCGCGGTCTACCGGCTCCTGATTGGCGGCCAGCCGCCCAACCCCAGCGGACCGCAGTTCAGGCTGCTCGGAGATCCGTTGTCGCGTCGCGGGCAGGTGTATGAGTACCTGCGCGAAGGAGTCGATTATTACGCCGATCCGTCGCTGCTCTGGATCGCGCTCGTGCGGCCTCTCTCGCTGAACAACGAGCGGCTGGTCGTGGCGTATCACGTGCGCATCAACGGTGTGGATACGGTGCACGTCTCGACCGGCGGAACACCCGACATCGAGTTCGTTGGCGATCGTGAGCAGTTCGCCAATCTGCTGTGGGATCCTCAGGTGAAGCCCGGCGACGACGCTTTCGAGCGCGAGATCCGCAGCATCTACCGGCTGGGCGGGTCTGACATCGTCCGCGGCTCGGTGAGTCTCAAGCTCGTGACCGGACCGAACGAAGACCAGGAGCGGCCCGCCGCGGGCGGCGCGGAGACGTACCTGCAGCTGTTCGGCCTCGCTCAGGCGACCAACAGCTCGAGCTTCGACGTCGACAACCGGCTGTGGCCGCGACCGACCGATCCCAACCTGCAGGTGAGCTTCGCCGCGGCGGCGACGCGCACGCTGCGCGACCAGTTCGTGGTGCTCCCGTCCGTGAAACCGTTCGCCAGCAACGGGCTCACGCAGGGGAACGCGGCGAACGACGCCATGTACATGACGCCTTCCGAGTACTTCAGCGGTCCGCGTCGGCCGCAGACCGTGTACTACATCCGCACCCGGTATCAGGCTGAAGGCGGAGGCGAGGGTGGTTCCATAATGCTCGGCTCCGTCCAGCTGCGGCCAAGTTCGGAGCGGATCACTGTGGACGGGATTCCGCTCGTGCGCGGCGTGGACTACGTCGTGGACTACGATCTGGGGCGGGTGAGCTTCACTCGCTCGGATACGCTTTTCTACCGTCCGCGACAGGTGACCGTCAACTACGAGGAGAACCCGCTGTTCGCCGACACGCCAACCTCGATTTTCGGCGGCACGGCGGAGCTTAGCCTCGAGAAGGGGGAGCTGACGTTCACCGCGCTCTCTCAGGCGCAGAACACGACATTCACCCGGCCTCTCCTCGGCTTCGAGCCGGCTTCCACTCTCATGGCGGGTGTCGGTGGCGCTTTCGCGTTCGATGCTGAGCCGCTGCGCCAGCTGGTGTCCCGCCTTCCATGGGGTGAGACGAGCGTGCCGGCGCGTATCAACGTGAATGGCGAGTTTGCGATCAGCGTACCGAAGCCGAACGCGGCGGGTCAGGCGTACATCGAGTCGTTCGAGGGAGACGGGGGGATCCCGATCCCGCTGGAGGACCGGCTCTGGTACTACAGCAGTCAGCCTGCGCTCGGGAGCTTCATCAGCACCCGGTACGGCTCCAATGCCCTTGACCTGCAGCGCGCAAGCACGATGGCCTGGCAGAGCTCGGGACTCGATCGGAACGGGCGGGTGGTGACCTACTCCATCAGCCAGATAGATCCGCAGACAGAGTTGTTCGGCGCAGGGGTTACGGGCCCGGAGCCGCTGCTGTGGCTCACGCTGTACCCACTCACTGTGCGCGGGCTGTATAACGCTGAAACGAACCGGTACGACTGGCAGTCGATCTCCGCCACCAGCGGCCGCCGCTGGCGCTCGATCAGAACACCGCTCGGCCCATCCGGTACCGATCTCAGCCGGGTCGAGAACATCGAGTTCTGGGCCCAGATTCCGGTCTCCACCACCGCGCGCCCGCGCAATCCCGTGCTCGTCTTCGACTTCGGCGAGGTCTCGGAAAACACCGTCGCGTTCCAACCGGAAGCTGCGAGCATCCGCCTGCACCCCTCGGGCGCACAGGACACTCTGTTCTCCGGCGCACGTCTCGCCGGGTTCGACCGCCTGGACAGCGAGCGCGATCCGTTCTCCCGCGCGTTCAACGTCACGGTGAATGATCGCGGCCTCCCGGGAGATCGCGCTGACTCGCTGACAGTCGTCACTGACACTACCGGCGTCCAGGTGACCACGGTGGAGGACGACTTCCCCGTGTGCACCGCCGGCTTCCGCATCGTCCACCTCCTGGGCGACAGCCGCGCGAACTGCACAGTCGCGAACAATCGGCTCGATGAGGAAGACATCGATTCGGACAACGTTCTGAATCTCACGAGCGCGGAGCGCGACCTCGAGCAATGGCGTCGCTATGTCATCGATCTTGCCACTGCGCAGTTCACCCGCCGTGGCGCGTGCTCCGCCCCCACGCAGACGCTCAACGCTCCGCAAGCGGACAGCGTCTGCTGGGTCTTCTTCAGGGTTCCGTTTCGCGCGCCAAGCGATTCGCTCGGTGCGCCGCTGCTGCGGCGCACCCGCGCGATGCGGATAACGCTCCTGTCAGCGACAGGGCTCGGCGAGAACGAATTCAGCCAGGTAGCGATTGCGCGTCTAAGGCTTGCGGGCGCGCCGTGGCTGAAGCGTGACGACCGGGCGCTGCGAGGGCTCGGGGGCGTGGAGCCGGCGGGGGGCTTCGTCGCCGCCGGCGTGATCGGCACGCAGGACAGAAACGCACCGGGCAGCGTGAGCTACGAATCCCCGCCGGGTGTCGTGGACGAGCCCGACTCCAAGACCGCCGCGTTTTCACCGACGCGGGTGCAGATCAACGAGCGATCGCTCCGGCTCACGGCCGGCGGCGTGGAACCGCTGCAACGGGCGGAGGCGTTCTACAGGTTCCCGGAGGGGCAGAAGAATTTCCTCGGATACAGGGAGCTGAGGCTGTGGGCGCGCGGAATCGGTGCGGGCTGGGGCGAGGATGGCGAGATGCAGTTCTACGTGAAGATCGGCCGCGATCCTCACAATTTCTATCTGTACCGAACGCCCCTTGACGGGGGCACGACACGGGCGGCGTGGCTGCCCGAGATCCGGGTGGACTTCGACCAGATAATCGCGCTCCGCGCGCAGGTGCAGAACGCTTTCCTGCAGGGCACGCAGCGCAACACGTGCAGCGGGATCGACTCTGTCTTCATCGCGGCCACACTGCCGCCGCCGGGCGCAGACGAGCCTTATGCCGCGTGCGCGAACGGATACGTCGTTTACACGGTTGATCCGGTGACCAGTGCTCCCAACCTCGCATCGGTGCAGGAGCTCAGCGTGGGCATGCTGCGGTTGCCGGCCGACGCCAGCGGCCCAGCGATCGCCCCTAGCGACACGCTCGAACTATGGGTGGACGACATCCGCCTTGGTGGCGTGGTGAATCAGCCAGGCCTCGCCGGTCAGATCGGTGCGACGATCATCGCCAGTGACTTCGCTGACGTGCGCGTGAGCCTCACGCGCAGGGATGCACACTTCCGGCAGCTGGCCGAGCGCCCGTCATATCTGACTTCGACGGGCGTGGACATCAGCACCGCGTTCCGCCTGGAGAAGCTGTTCCCGAGGTCTCTCGCGCTGTCCATTCCGGTGACGTTCAACTACTCGTCGGCCGCGGATGACCCGCTGTACCTGTCGCAGAGCGACATTCAGGCAGACGTGGTTGACGGCCTGCGGTCGCCGCGATCGAGTGCGACGTCGTACTCGATTCAGGTGAGGCGCGCGGAACCGCTGGGCGGGTCGCTGGCCGACGCGATCATGGATAACCTGACGCTCACCAGCACGTACACGGCGGCGCATTCCAGATCGGAATATCAGAGCGGCGACGCGTCGCGCTTCACACTTGGCTTCGACTTCAACGTGTCGCGCGCGCTCTTTCCCGAAGCATCCCGCTGGGCGCCTGCCGATCTGTACTTCACCAGCATCTTCACGCGGTCGCGCGACGACAGGCAGGCGTTCCTTTCGCCAGCCGAGTTGCCGGTGACCGCGGCGCCAAGCGTCGGGGGCCTGACGAAAACATGGAGGAACGGGACGGTGGTGGCATTCCGTCCGTGGACAGGCGTCAGCGGACGGCTCGACTTCGCCTCAGTGAGGGATCTGCGGAACTACGGCACGGAAGGCCCGCTCGGCGTCATCGAGAATATCGACCGCAGCACTGTTGCGGGGTTGGACGTGGGTGCGGAGCGGGAGCGTGCGGTGCAGTCGTCGCTCAACCTCGCGCCGCAGTTCAGCGTCTGGTTCCGCCCGCGTCTGGACTTCGCCAGCAGCTACAGCATGGTGCGCGACCCGAACGCTCCGCTCGCGACGGTCCCGAGCGGCCAGGCGACCGGCTTTCACCGGGCCGTGCCGCGGCGACTGGCGAACACCCAGACGCTGAACGCCGGTACGTCGCTCGACTGGGTCGAACTGCTCACTGTCGTCGATTCGGCGGGCCTGGGCCGGCGTTTCGCGGGCGCCATCCGGCCATTCGATTTCAGCGTCAACCGCACGGTGCTCTCGTTGTACGACGCGACGTCCCAGACGCCGCCACTGTCGTACCAGTTCGCCCTGGGCGGCGCGTCTGCGTTCAGGTCCATTCGAGGGAGTCCGGCAACCGCAGCGGGCGTGAACAATCAGGTGACGCTCAACCAGGAGATCCGGCTTCCGCTCGGCGCCTGGCTGGTGGGCCGCTATCACCAGATCACGCTCCGGAACTGGACACGCCGTTTCGACCGGACGCACGCGGTGACGGACGGCGCGCAGGTCACCTTCCCGGATCTCGCGCTCCGGTGGAGCGGCCGGCCCGCGGGTCTCTCCGATATATGGTCGAGTCTCGGACTCACTGCCCGGATAGTGGAGACACAGCAGGAGTTCGGGAACCCGCTGCCCGGCGGGTCGGATCTGCGGGATGACAGAAGCGTGCTGCACAGCCGCAGCTATCCAGTTACCGCGTCCGCAGTGTGGCAGGCGATTCCGGGGCTGACCACCAGCGTGACCGTCGCACGCACGAAGCGCGAGGAGCAGCGACCGGGGCTGGAAATGCGGTCGAGCTCAAACGATCTCAGCTTCGACCTGGCCAGGCCGTTCACGCTGCCCGGCGGCCTCTCCGCGAACGGTCCACTGCGGATGAGGCTCAGCTATCAGGGCGGTGAGGTCTCTAACTTTGTGGTGAACCCGCTGGCAATTGGGAATCTGAGCAGGATCACGGAGAATGGTCGCAGGGCGTGGACGTTCTCGGCGGATACCGACGTCGCGGAGAACCTGGCGTCGAGCTTCGTGTTCTCCCGCGTGCTCAGCTTCGACCGCAACCTCAACCGCAGATTCACTCAGACTATTCTGAGCGCCGTTCTGCACATGCAGTTCTTCGGGGGTAACTGAGTGCCTGCACTGGCTGCGTTTCTCTGTCTTCTCGTTGCTGCCTGTGGCGGCCGGGGAAACGAACCGGTTTCAGCTCCCCCCACCGGGTTCAGCGGCACCGCCGCATATGAGTACGCGAGAACGCAGCTCGAATTCGGGCCGCGCATTCCGGGCTCGGAAGGGTGGCGACTGACGGGTGACTGGCTCGTGGCGAAGCTCGGCGAGAGCGCGGACACCGTTATGGAGCAGCGCTGGAACCACAGGACTGCCACCGGTGACACTATCCCGATGCGCAACATTCTCGCCCGGTTCAGGCCCGATATGCAGGAGCGAGTGCTGTACGTGGGACACTGGGACACGCGGCCGACCTCCGATGCAGCCGACGACCCGGCAGACCGCGACACGCCTGTTCCCGGCGCCAACGACAACGCCGGAGGCGTGGGGCTGCTGCTCGCACTCGCCGACGTGCTGAAGAACACGGTGCCGGCATACGGAGTTGATATCCTGCTGGTGGACGGAGAGGACTACGGCAGTTTCGACCGGATGGAAGACGTGCTGATCGGATCCACCTACTTCGCCGCCAATCTGCCGGACAGCGGCTACCGTCCGCTGTTCGGTGTTGTGTGGGACATGATCGGCGACCGGGACCTGCGCATCAGGCAGGAAGGCCACTCGCTGAATGGAGCGCCTGAAGTCGTCGCACGGGTCTGGAACCTGGCAGCCGATCGCGGGCTGTCTCATGTGTTCGTGCCCGAGCCCGGCATCGCGGTCACGGATGATCACGTTCCGCTGCTGCAGGCCGGGCTTCGCGTGATCGACGTGATAGACATCGACTACGAGCACCACCACAAGCCGACGGACACGATCGACAAGATCTCACCGGCATCGTTGCAGATGGTTGGAGATGTGGCTGCTGCGCTGGTGCTCTGGAAATAGGCAGCTACCGCAAGAGAATGCTCTTCCCTGCACGATCCCGTAATCACACCGCCGCTGGCCGGTACAAAGATTCTCCGTGTGATTACGAGTTCCGAAAGAAAGGCTCTCCTCTTTCTTGCCGCGGTCATATCCCTTGGCACCGGCGCCCGCGTCGTTCGCGCCCGCACCGCTGACGGCCCCGCTGAATCAAGCCGCGTCGCACTCTCCGCTCAGCTCGCCCGTGTAGATTCCGTACGGAAGGGGCGCCGCATGAAAAGTGGGCGCGCCCCCCTAAAACCGGCCGCAGTCGCCCAGGGTGACCCGCCGATTGATATCGACCAGGCGGCCGCGCTCGAGATTCAGCGCCTCCCCGGCATCGGAAAGGTCGTCGCCGAACGAATCGTCTCCAACCGTGACAGCTTCGGCACTTTCGGCTCGCTGAAGGACCTTCAGAGGGTCAAGGGAGTGGGGCCGAAGCTCGCCGAGCGCATCCGTCCCCACGTGACGTTCTCGGGGGTTGCGCGTCCTCTGAACGCAGTGATTTCGCCCGGACGTGCGCTGCAGTGAAGGGCGTGCGCCGCGGGCTTCTCGCGTCCACAGGTGACCGCCGTAAACACTCCCAGATGCCGCCGACCGTAGCCGCTCCTACTGACCGCATAGGCGACCTCCTCCTGCGTGAAGGTCTCATCACGCAGGACCAGCTGGATCGCGCCCTGCGGGAAGTCCGGGAGCACGGGACCCGCCTCGGCTACAACCTGATCAAGCTCGGCTTCATCAAGGAGACCGATCTCACCAGGATGCTGGGACGCCAGTACCGGATCCCCGCGGTGGATCTGGCGCGGTTCCAGGTGGATCCCAGGGTGGCAAAGCTGATCCCGGCCGAGCTCGCGCTCAAGCATCAGGTCATGCCTCTCAAGCGGGAGGGTCGCGTACTGACGGTCGCTCTGGGCGACCCGACGCGGATGGCTGTGCTGGAGGACATCAAGTTCATGACCGGCTACGACATCTACCCTGTCGTGGCTGGCGAGTACACGCTCCGCGCGCTCCTGGAGAAGCACTTCGAGTCCACCGAAGCTCAGATGGACTCGCTCCTCGGAGAGATCGCCGAAGCCGCCGAGGAGATCGAGGTCCTGGAGGAACAGGAGGAAGACTTTTCCACCGTAGCGCTCACGGCGCAGGTGCAGGAAGCTCCGGTCGTCCGGCTCATCAACGCCATCCTCACTGAAGCAGTCCGCCGCGGCGCCTCGGACATCCACTTCGAATGCTTCGAGCACGAGTTGCGCGTCAGGTACCGGATCGACGGCGCACTGCTCGAGATAATGAAGCCGCCGCTCAAGATGAAGGCGGCGCTGATCTCGCGCTTCAAGATCATGTCCAGCCTGAACATCGCCGAACGTCGTGTTCCGCAGGACGGGCGCATCAAGCTCAAGATCGGCAACAAGGTCATCGACTTCCGTGTATCGACCCTTCCCACGCTGTTTGGCGAGAAGGTCGTGCTCCGTATTCTCGACAAATCAAACCTGCAACTGGACCTCGAGAAGTTCGGCATCGAGAAGCGGGCTGAAAAGCAGATCATGGGCGCGATCGCGAATCCTTACGGAATGGTGCTCGTCACCGGTCCTACGGGTTCGGGGAAAACGACGACGCTGTATTCCGCCCTGTCGAAGATCAACGAGATCGACGTCAACATCATGACCGCCGAGGATCCGGTCGAGTACAATATCTTCGGCATCAATCAGGTGCAGGTGCGGCCTGAGATCGGGCTGACGTTCGCCGCCGCGCTGCGCGCGTTTCTGCGACAGGACCCGAATGTCATCATGGTCGGTGAGGTCCGCGACCTTGAGACCGGCGGAATCGCCGTGAAGGCGGCGCTGACGGGACACCTGGTTCTCTCGACCCTGCACACGAACTCCGCGCCGGAGACGATCATCCGCCTCCTGGACATGGGCCTCGAGGCGTTCAACGTGGCCACGGCGCTGAATCTGGTGGCGGCTCAACGGCTCGTAAGGCGCGTGTGCCCCGGTTGTGCCGAGCGCTACATGCCCGACGACATGGAGCTGGCGTCCGCCAAGGTCGAGCCGACGACGTCGCTGCGGGATCTGCGGTTCACGGAAAAGGCGCTCAGCGACACCGTGCCCGGCGCGACGAGACTGGCGGCGCCTCTGCTGGCCAACCTGTCGCTCGACACCACCATAAAGGAGCTGCCGTTCTTCCGTGGGAAGGGATGCGACCAGTGCTCCGGCACCGGGCTGCGCGGCAGGCAGGGACTGTACGAGATCATGTACATGACGCCGACCCTGCGGCGGATGATCCTGCATAACGCCTCTGCTGCGGAAATCAGGGACGAGGCGATCAACGAAGGGATGCTGACCCTCCGAATGGATGGCTGGTTGAAGATCCTGAAGGGGATCACGACCATAGAGCAGATGGTCCGGGAGACCAGCTCGTGACCCCCGGACGCAACCTCCGGGGGTACGTGTGCGTCATATCCGGGGATCGGCATCGGCCGACTCCCGGTCATTCCACTACCGACAA